>CAYHCR010000305.1:0-652 GCA_964354895.1 uncultured Myxococcales bacterium
CTGGTGGAGGAGATCTGCGTCGCGGCCGAGCAGCTCGGGCGACCGGGCGCGATGGCCGAGGTCCTCGCGTTCGATCCGCCGCCGTCGCGCCCGCCGTGGGCGCCCTCGAGCGCAGCGCCGGCGAAGACGCCGACGCCGGTCCCGGGATCGTTCTCGCCGCCTTCCGCGATCGGCGCCTCGGCCTCGGTCGAAGAGGTCGTCTTTACGGAGATGGAGACCCCGGGGCGTCGGCCGTCGAAGAGGCCGCCGCCGCCTCCCGCCGACGACGTGATCGAGGTCGAGGACCTCGGCATCGATCTGGAGGATCTACCGGGTGTGGTCGCGATGGCGGAGGCCGAAGCGGCCGCCGCGTCGCGCGAGGCAGCGGAAGCTGTGCGGGCTGCGGAGGCTGAGCGGGCTGCGGAGGCTGAGCGGGCTGCGGAGGCGGAGCGGGCTGCGGAGGCTGAGCGGGCTGCGGAGGCGGAGCGCGCCGCGGAGGCTGAGCGGGCTGCGGAGGCTGAGCGGGCTGCGGAGGCTGAGCGGGCTGCGGAGGCTGAGCGCGCCGCGGAGGCGGAGCGCGTGGCGGAAGCGGAGCGCGTGGCGGAAGCTGTGCGGGCCGCGGAAGCTGTGCGGGCCGCGGAAGCTGTGCGGGCCGCGGAAGCTGTGCGGGCCG
>CAYHCR010000305.1:752-5289 GCA_964354895.1 uncultured Myxococcales bacterium
CGGAAGCTGAACGCGCTGCGGAAGCCGTGCGGGCCGCGGAGGCCATGCGGGTCGCAGCGGGCGAGCGGGCGAGAGACGCTGAACGGGCGGTGGAGGCCGAGCGAACTGCCGAGGCTGCGCGGGATCGACAGGCACCGGCCGACGTCGGCGTCGCAGCGACACCATCGCCAGGGAGCGAGGCCGTCCTCGCGCCTGTGATCGTAGAGGACGAGATCGACGTCGCGATCGACGTGGCGGCGGACTCCGACTCGCCCCCTGCCCCTCCGACCGGTGTCGACGCGCTCCTCGCCGAGCTGCCCGCACCTGCCGCGCCGACCGCGCCGCCGATCGCGCCCCCGGTCCTCGAGGGGAAGGCCACCCCTCCACCCGCGCCTCTGTTTGATCGCGCGACGCTGCAGCTCCCGGGCCTGCACGCCGGCTTCCAGCCCACGAGGACCGGTCCGATCATCGGCATCGATCTCGGGACGACGTACAGCTGTGCCGCCATCGTGAAGAACGGCAAGGCGCAGGCGCTGATGTCGCGCGAGGGCTATTCGACGATCCCGTCGATCCTCGCGCTGACCCCTCGCGGCAAGCTCGTCGTCGGCCATCCCGCGAAGAGCCAGATGCTCACGAACCCACGCCAGACCGTCTACGGCGCGAAGCGCATGATCGGTCGTCCCTTCCAGTCCCCGGTCGTCGAGGCGGTCAAGGAGCGATTCTTCTACGAGATCGTGGCGGGGCCGAACGGCAACGCCGCGGTCTCGCTCGGCGGCGCGATCCTGACGCTCGAGGAGATCTCCGCGCTCGTGCTCCGCGAGGTCCGCGAGATCGCCCAGAACGCCCTCGGGCAGCCCGTGCACCGCGCCGTCATCACCTGCCCTGCCTTCTACAACGAGCTGCAGCGCGAGGCCGTCCGCGAGGCGGGCCGGCTCGCCGGACTTCACGTCGAGCGGATCGTCAACGAGCCGACCGCCGCGGCGCTCGCGTACGGCTACGGCAAGGGCATCGAGAAGCGGATCCTGATCTACGACCTCGGCGGCGGGACGTTCGACGCCTCCGTCCTCGAGCTGCACGACACCGTCTTCGAGGTCGTCTCCAGCGGCGGCGACACGTTCCTCGGCGGCGTCGACTTCGACAACCAGCTCGTCGACCACCTGCTGGCGGAATTCCAGACGAAGAACGGCAAGCCGTTCCAGGGCGATCGGGTGTCGCTCCAGCGGATCACGGACGCCGCCGAGCTCTGCAAGTGCGCCCTCTCCGAGCGCGAGAGCCACCGCGTCCACGTGCCCTTCGTGACGATGATCGAGGGCAAGGCGTACGACCTCGACGTCACGGTGTCGCGCAAGCAGCTGCAGGAGCTCACCGCGCCGCTGATCGAGCGCACGATCTCGGTCTGCACCGAGGTGCTCGCGGCCAAGAACCTCACTGCGGCGGACATCGACGACGTCGTGCTCGTCGGCGGCATGAGCCGCATGCCGCTCGTGCGGGATCGACTCAAGGGCTTCTTCGGCAAGGAGGTCCACAAGGGCGTGCACCCGGACGAGGCGGTCGCACTCGGCGCGGCGCTCCTCGCCCACTCGCTCGATCAGGCGGAGGGCGTCGTGCTGATCGACGTCGTGCCGATGTCGATCGGGATCGGCCTGCCCGGCGGTCGCTGCAAGAAGGTGATCGAGCGCAACCAGTCGTTGCCGACGACGCGCAGTTATGCGGTCGCGACGTTCAAGGACGACCAGACCCACCTCGACCTGCAGGTCTTTCAGGGCGAGAGCGAACACGCGATCGACAACGAATTCCTCGGCACGCTCCAGATCACGGGGCTGCCGCGCGCGCCCAAGGGCGCGGTGAAGGTCGCCGTCACCTTCCACCTCTCCGCGGAGTGCCTGCTGACCGTGACCGCCCGAGAGCTCTCGACCAACCGCGCAGCGACGGCGGTGATGTCCACGAAGACCACGCCGGCCGAGCTCCGACAGCAGCTCGGACTCAAGGCGCCCCAGCCCGGCGAGGCGTCGCTCGTCGCGGGCATGGCCGCGTCCGACGGGCGGGTCTCGGTCGCGCCCAAGCGGATCGCGCGGGTCTTCGGCTTCCTCAAGCGGCTGTTCGGGGCCGACTGAAGCCGGCTCTTCGGGGCTGAGGGATGCGCTGGCCGAGGCGCCGATCGCCAGCGAGGTCTGCCCGGCGCCTCGTCAGCTGCTGCTGCCCGCCGCGCGGCGTCGCTTCACCAGCGTGTAGACGAGCCACCCGATCGCGAGCACCACCATGCCGCCGATGAGCCAGGTGTGGAACTCCTCAGCCCACGCGATCACCTCGCCGATGCGATCGCCGAAGCGATAGCCGATCCATACGAAGAGCGGCGCGGAGACCAGCGCTGCGACCCCGTCGTAGATGATGAAGCGGAAGTAGCTCATCTGCGCCGAGCCGGCGACGAAGAAGGTCGCCGCTCGGATCCCGGGCAGGAAGCGCGCGACCACGACCATGATCGGCCCGCGCCGTGCGAACTGCCCTTCGACCTTTTCGAGTCGCTCCGGCGTCAGGACTCGACGCAGCAGGCGCGGCAGCTTGTCGACCGCTCCCCGGCTTCGACGTCCCAGGTAGAAGACGATCGAGTCGCCCAGCAGGATCCCGGCGAAGCCGACCCCGAGCATGACCGGGAAGCTGGCCTGCCCGCGGTAGGCGAGGTAGCCGCCGGTGATCAGCGAGACGTCTTCGGGGAGCGGCAGTCCGAGCCCGCACGCGACGAGAACGCCGAAGACCAGGCCGTAGGCGGCGAGCCCGCCCGTGTTTCCCAGCAATTCGAGGGTGAACTGCTCCATACGTCGGGGCGCTCAGCCGCCCTGAAGGGCCTGCGCTGCCTTCTGCCCGTCGAGCTCGCGCAGAAAGTCGCCGAGGAACTGATCAAAGGGCTTCTGCGACTTGCCGTAGAGGACGAAGCCGCGATGGAGCTCCTTCACGAGCACGAAGCCCTGCTGCGACTCGCGCTCGAGCGCCTTCACGAACAGGGCGTCCGGCGCCGTCACCTTCGCGGCGACGGTGCGCGCGATCGACTCGGCGAGGTAGTCCCCGACCGAGTCGGCCCCGACGGGAAAGCCGGCCGCCTTCACGGCGGCGACGAGCGCCTCTCCGCCCTTGAGCCCGGAGGCCCGCTGCGAGGCTGCGTCCTGCACGAGCACGCGGGCGAAGGCCTTCACGATCGCGCCCAGATCAGGCTCGCCGCCCGACGGGCCGACCACGAGCCAGATCTCATCCTTCAGGCCGACGCCGAGGCCGGCCCCGCGCGCGTCGAGCACGTTCACCACGAGCACGACCCGTGGCGACTCGTCGGTCTCGGGCGACTTCATCAGCTCGCGGACCTTCTTGAGCGGCGCGTCGATCGCGCCGCTGTAACGCTTGAGCGCGTCACGCTGGGACGGGCCGACCTCCGCGAAGAGCGTGGCGAGGTTGGCCGAGGCGTACAGCTCTGCCAGGAGCACCTCGAAGCCCTTGAGCCGATTGAGCTCCGCCGCGACCGGCTTCTCCTGGGCGAAGGTCGGCGCGGATCCGAGCGTCAGCGCGTACGCCGTATAGGCGCGTACGGGCAGCGGATTCTTGTCGAAGAACGCCTCGAATTTCTCCCGGAGCGCCGGCTCCAGCCGCACGGCGTCCCGCACCTTCCGGCGGACGGGGTCGAAGTCGCGGCGCGCGACCGGGTAGAGCCGCGTGACGGGCGCCTCGTCGTAGCCGAGCGCGTTGAGCGCGGCGAAGAGCGTGAAGACCCGCTCGTCCGCGCGCAGCTCGACACCGCCCTCCGAGTAGAGCGACGACGTCCAGTCGCCCTGCGCGGCTGCTGGCGCGGCGACCAGCAGCAGCGTGGCGAGGACGAGGCGGCGCAGCGGGATTTCCATGGAGGACACACTCCGAAGCGCGAGGGCCGGCAACCGTAAGGCCCCGCGTACCATTCCGCAAGACGGCACAATTCTTCAGAACGCCTGCCCCGCGTGCAGCCCGAGGCTCAGCGGACCGGCCGCGTTGATGCCCGGCGGGGCGAGGACGGGCAGGCCGAGGTCGAGGCCGAACAGCATCGGCCGCACGCCGAACGCGTCGTAGTGGAGGCGCAACCCCCAGCCGGCGCCGACGAGCACGGCTGCAGGTGGCGCGGTGGCCGGGTGCTCGAGGCCGTCGAGCCAGGCTGCGTCGACGAAGAGCGCCCCGGAGAGCCGACGCAGTCGGAGCAGCCCGAGGTCGATGTCCAGCGAGGGAGCGAGCGGATGGCGCCACTCGACCGTGCCTCGCAGGCGGCGGTGGCCGAGCGCGTCGGCCCCGGAGAACCCCCGCAGGCCAGGGCCGATTCGCTCCTGCACCGGCGCGTCGCCGAGCACGGCGGCGGCGCCCCCGTCGAACGCGAGGACGTGCTGGCGCACGAGCGGCACGAGCCAGAGGCCCGACAGGCCGAGGCCGCCCCAGAGCGCGACGTCGCCCGCCGCGCCCGGGCCGACGCTCGTCGAGGCCCCCAGCGAGAGCGCCCCGCCCCGCTCGGGCGAGGCGGACGAGGGGCGATCGTCCCAGAAGACCGCCGCCGACG
>CAYHCR010000306.1:0-5288 GCA_964354895.1 uncultured Myxococcales bacterium
CGGCGAGGGGCGGCGCGACCGGGGTCGGGGTGAGCGCGACCTCGACGAGCGTCGGCAGCGGCAGCGGCAGCACGAATTCACGCACGATCCGCGGCGGCTCGGAGGGCGGTGGCTCGATCGGCACGACGCGAAGGCCGATGAGCGACGAGCCGACGAGCGCGACGAGCAGGCAGCCGGAGAGCAATCGACCGAAGAGTCGATCATCCTGCGCGACGAGCCTCGGGCGCAGCTCGGGCGGCAGCGGGACCGCAAAGGTCGACATGTTCTTCCTCCCAGGGCCTCCGACACCCGCGGCGGCCCCGGGTTCCGCCGCGCAAAGCACGCGTACGCGCTCGGTCATGGGATTGAGCCCCGGCCGCGACATGGAAGACTCCATGCTCCTCCTCTGAGAGCGGACGCCCGATTTGGATCACGACGAGAAGCGACAGATGCCCCGAGCGAAGGCCCCGCGAGTCCTGCTGCGGATCGCTGACACCGGAAAGTTCCGCGAGAATTATCTGCAGGATCTCTCGCAGGGCGGGATCTTCATCCGGACCGAGAAGCCGCTGGCCGTCGGCACCACGCTCGATCTCGACCTGCTGCCGCCCGGCTGGGACAAGCCGCTCTCGCTGCGTGGCCGGGTCGCGCGGATCGTCAACGACCTCGCCTCGATCGAGCGCAAGTCGGCCGGGATGGGGCTCACCTTCGAGGGCCTCGAGCCGGACGTGGACGCAAAGCTGCGCGCGCTCATCATCGAGCACGGCGGCGAGGCCCGAGCGCAGGCGCCGTCGCCCGTGAGGCCGCAGGAGCCGAGCGCGCCGGACGAGCGGCTGCGCGCGCAGCTCGCCGAGCGGGAGCAGGAGCTGCAGCTCGCGAGCGCGGCAGAGCAGCGGAGCGCGGCGCGGCTCGGGGAGCTCCAGCGCGAGCGGGACGAGCTCGCGCAGCGGACGATGCAGCTCAGCGACGAGCTGGATCGCCGGGTGGCGCAGGGCGCGGCGGCGCCGGCGAGCCCCGACGAGGACGCGCTCGCGCAGGTGCACCGGGAGTCGACGGAGCTGCGGATCCGGCTCGCGGAGGCCGACGGGAGGAGCGCGGCGCTGGAGCTCGAGCTGCGCGCCTTCGAGCAGGACGACGCGCAGTCCCGGCAGCTCGCCGAGCAGCTGGCGCTGCAGAAGAACCGCGTCGAGAAGCAGCGCCGTACGGAGGCGGACGCGGCCGCAGCGGAGCACGCGCGGCTCGTCGCGGAGAAGGACGCGCTCCAGCTGCGGCTCGACGAGGTGGAGCAGGGGAGCCGGCATCGGAGCGACGAGCTCACCTCGCAGCTCGCGGCGGCGCAGACGGCGCGGTCGGAGGGCGAGGGCCTGCTCGCGGCGTCGCGCCAGCAACTTCTGCAGCTCGAGCTGCAGCTCGCGGGCCTGCAGCGCGCGCTCACGGACGCGACGGCGGCGACCGAGCGGGCGCAGGCGGGGCACGCGGACGCCTCGACGCTGCGCACCGCGCTCGACGACGAGCGGCTGCGGGCGGAGGGGCTCGATCGGCGGCTCACGGACATGACGGAGCGGCACGAGCGGAGCGCGGCGAAGGAGCGGGAGCTGCGACGGCTCGTCGCGCTGCTCTCGAGCGGCAAGGGCGAGGACGAGCTCGTCATGATCGACCCGCCGGCCGAGGAGGGCCCGCCGTCGCTCGCGCAGCTGGTGGCAGAGCTTCCCGAGGACGAGCCGGCGCACGCGGAGCTCGAGCTCGAGCTCGACGTCGACGTGACGGCGACGCCGGGGCCGAAGAGGTCGGCGCCGGCCGCTTCGGCCGCCGCAGAGCCGCCCACGGACGCCGCCGACGTCGAGGCGTTTCACAACCTGCTCGCCGCCGGCGTGCGGCTGCGGCGGACCACGAGGTTCCACAGCTTCGTCCCGGCCACGCCGCAGGATGTCCGGGTCGCCGCGTGGCTCGAGGAGAGCTCGACCCTCGCGGAGCTCCTGACGCACGCGGCCGGGCGGGTCTCCGAGGAGAAGCTCGTCCACGCCGTGCACGCCTTCTTCGCGCGCGGCTTTCTGGAGCTCGGCGAGGGGTGAGCGTCGCCTACGGGGTCTGCGCGGTGTCGTAGGTCGAGAGCGTGTCGGGCATGCCGATCGCGATGAGGAAGTCGCCGATGATCGGCCGCACGCCCGGCAGCCCTGCGGCGAGCGCCGCGAGCTCGCAGCCGTCGGTGCCCATCGCGCCGACCTCGTTCGACGCGAGGCAGATCGTCGAGGCGCGCAGCGAGGGGTCAGGCGCCCGATCCCACGACGCGCGCATCCAGGTGAACGAGCAGCCGGGCTCGTCGAGCGCGGCGCGGAGCTTCTGCAGGTGCGGGGCCTGCTCGTCCCGCAGCCACGGGCGGATCACCCGCGTGAAGGCGGCGTTCTCCGCGATCGTCGCGCACCGGCCGGCGCGGATCTCGGGAAGCATCGCGATCGCCTCGGGCGGCGCGCCGAGCTGCAGCGTCACGGGGGCGCCGCGGACCGCGCGCTTGAGCCTCGCGGTCGTCGCCGCATCGAGCGGGGCGATCGCCTCGAGCGACTGTCCACGGCCGATCGCCGCCTCCGCCGCGAGCGGCTCCATGGCGAGCACCGCGACGCCGACGAGGGCGCCCAGGAGCGTGCTCGACGAGAAGAGCAGTTTTGCGACCGCGCGGCCGGTCGTGATCGCCGCCGGCGTGTCGCCCTGGACGAGCCCCTGCGCGTGCCGGGCCCGCATCAGGCCGATCAGCGGGAGCAGCGTCGGCATCGGCGCGGCGATCGGCTCGCCGGCGTACGCCGCGAGCGGCGAGCCCGGGGCGCCGAGGTCCCAGCGGTCGTAGACGCGCAGCGAGTCGAGCAGCGCCAGCGCCTCGACCGGGAGCGGCACCTGCTCGGGCGTCTTCCACCAGGCCTCCTTCTCGAGCGCCTCGCGCAGCTCGGCGGAGAGCTTGAGCGGCGGGCTCTCCCCGGTGGCGGCGATCGGCCCGTCCATCCCCGTCCACTCGAGCCGCGCGTTGAGCACCTCTGCGGCGTCGCGCCCTGCGCCCGTCGCCGGCGACCAGACGTGCGCGAGCGGGTGCGCGGCGAGCGCGCGGTGATCCGCCAGCAGCGCGTCCCGATGCTTCGTGAAGCTCTGCGCCAGCCCCGCCTCACGCCCCTCGCGCGCCTCCTTCGCCGTCGAGTAGAGCCAGTACCAGCCGCCGACGAGGCCGAGCGCGCAGAGCCCGAGCACCGCGTAGATCCCGATCCTGAGCTTGCGCATGACCCCTCACTGGAACGTCGACCAGTACTGGTACGCGACGACGAACGCGCTGCCCGCGGGCGGCACCTCGCCGAAGAAGAGCACGTTGTTCGAGGCCGGATCGTAGTCGAAGCCGTCGAGCCGGCTGCGCGGTCGATCCACGCCCTCGAGCCGCACGGCGAGCGAGCCGGAGACCGGGTCGCGATCGAGCGGCGAGCGGGAGGCGGCGCCGAGCGCGCCGAGCACGACGTCCTCGATCACCTCGGTCAGGTTCGGGTTGCAGATCGAGCCCGCGGAGCCGCCGGTCGCCGCGGCGATCTCGATGTACGAGAGCCCGGGACGCGCGGCGCCGAGGCCGACCTTCACGCAGCCGGTCGGCCGAGGTCCGACGATCGCGAACGCGATCGCCTGCTCGTTCACGTAGTCCTGCGCGTAGGCGGGGACCGGGCGCAGGTTCGTCGACTCCTCGTCGCTGAAGAAGACGACGACGAGGCCCGCGTCATTGCGCAACTTCCGCGCCTCGTCGGTCGCCGCCCGCGCGGCCCGGATCGCGCGCAGGCCGAACTCGAGCCCCATCTCGAGGCCGTTCCCGTTCACGCCGACGCGCACCGCGTTCTGGAATTCGCTCAGCTCGCGCGTGAAGCCGGCGCCGCGCAGCACGTCGCCGTCGGTCGAGACGACGCCGAGCCGGAAGTCGATGCCGCTGCTGCCGAGCGCGTCGTACAGTCTCGCCGACGCCTCGGCGAGCGCGCGCTGCTCCTCCTGCATCGAGCCCGACGAGTCGACGACGAAGAGGAAGTCCGCGCGCAGCTCGGGGAAGCGCTTCTCCTCGCAGTCGTTGGTGAGCACGTGGTCGGGCGCGCCGAGGTGCGAGCCGTTCGTCGCGTCCGTCATCGCCGGCGCGTTCACCTCGTGGCGCGCGGACGGCGTGACGAAGACGGCGACGAAGAGCGTCTGCCCCGCGATGGTGAAGAGCAGGTGGACCGCGTGACTCTCCGCCCGCGCCGCGTCCGGCGGCGCGACCGGCACGTTGCCGATCGCGGCGGGATCGACGCCGGCGAGCGAGGCGAGCAGCCGCTGGCGGACGGCCCACGCGCTCGTCGGCGCGGCGAACGTCAGGTACTGCACCGAGGCGTACCCGGGGCGCGCGAAGCGATCCTGCAGCGAGCGGCTGTAGCGCTCGAGCCGATCGGCGATGGGCGGGGCGCCGGGCAGCGCGTCGAGCGCGGAGAGCTCCCGCACGCCGACGAGCGCCGCCGCCGCGGCGTCCGCGGGGTCGACATCGACGGGCAGATCGCGGCGGACGACGAAGCCGACGAGCTCGGCGCGGGGATCATCGAAGAGCAGCGCGCCCACGCCGCTCGCCGCCTGGGTGGAGAAGCGGGGGTCGACGGCGAACGGGAACGCCGTGCCGGGGATCCCCTCCTCGCGCAGCGGGCGGGCCAGCAAGCCTTCACAGGCGCTCGGCGTGTCGCCGCCCGCGCCGCCCCCGCCGCTGGCCCCATCGCCGCCCGCGCCGCCCTGGCCGCCACCGCCCTGGCCGCCGTGGCCGCCGCTGCCGCCGCTGGAGGACGGGGGCAGCGGCGCCTCGACGCGGCTCTCACACGCGAGCAGCGAGAGGCCGCCAAGGAGCAGCGATGCAGCAGCAAGGCTTCCGTAGCCTGCGCGGCGTCGTCGCCCGCGCGCGCCGAGGATCGCGAGGCCGAGCGCGAGCCCCCCGAGGCCGCCTTCGCCGCCGCCCGCGCCGCAGCCGCAGCCCGCGATCTCCACGGAGCCCGGCGTCCGTCGCTCGGCCGGAGGCTGCGCGATCACGCCGCCCGCGCCGCCCGCCGCGCCACCGCTCCCGCCCACGCCGCCGCTCCCGCCCGCGCCGCCGCCGCCCGACCCGCCTTCGCCCTCTTCGCAGACCGTGAAGCCCTGCGGGTCGAGATCGACCGCGCCGTCGCAGTCGTTGTCGAGCAGATCACACAGCTCGGGGTTGCCGGGGAAGACGGTCGCCGCCGTGTCGTCGCAGTCGCCGTCGCAGTTCGTCACGCCGTCGCCGTCCGCGTCGAAGCAGGTCGCGCAGAGAT
>CAYHCR010000307.1:0-5286 GCA_964354895.1 uncultured Myxococcales bacterium
GGACGGTGGACGAGCTCTTCTATGAGCTGCACGCGCCGCCGAGGCTGCTGGCCGGCAAGGCGCTGCCGGGCGTCGGACTCTCGGACGCGCTGGAGATGGCGACGGTGCCGCAGGTCGCCGACGTGGTGGCGCTCGGGCGGCGGATGAAGGCCGAGTCGCCGTGAATTGGCGGGACCTTGCGTTCGCGGGGGCGACCAGCTAAACGCCCCGCTCCGCCGTCATCTCGACGGTGGCGAACCGGCGCGGGGATGCCCGCCCGAAGTAGACGTGACGCGGATGCGTCGCGAGGAGTCCGGATGAGCAAGTTCGCGGACGTGCTGTCGGCCAAGAAGCTGGCCGAGAAGAAGATCTTCTACGCTTCGAACCGCCTCGAGGCGGAGGCCGAGAAGCAGGTCAAGGAGGGCGACGCCCTCGTGAAGAAGCCCCGCGCCTCGCGCGGCGTCTCCGTCGGCCACATCGAGGCCGCCAAGGCCGGCAAGGATCTGAGCCGGAAGGTTCGCAGCAAGCTCGTGCGCGCGGTCAACGCGGCGCTGGCGAAGAGCGGCGGGGGCAAGCTCTCCGTGGACGACCTCTTCAGCGACGCGAAGGTGAAGCACGGTCCGAAGCCCGAGCCCAAGAAGCCGAACGCCTAATCCCCTTGATCGCCGCGCCTCCGCCGAAACGCGGAGAGACGGCAACGGCCTCGCCGCCGAACGGCGCGCGGCCCACGCAGGAGAACGCTCATGTCTCGAGTCTGTCAGGTGACCGGCAAGCGTCCGCTGGTCGGAAACAACGTCTCGCACGCGAACAACAAGACGAAGACCCGGTCGTACCCGAACCTCCAGTGGAAGCGCTTCTGGGTGGAGTCGGAGAACCGGTGGGTGCGCCTGCGGATCACGGCGAACGGCATCCGTACGGTCGCCAAGAACGGCATCGACAAGGTGCTCGCCAAGATGCGCGCTGAGGGCGCGTCGATCTAGTCGACGCCCCGGTTCGTCACGCAGGGGCCCGTCCGGTTCGCTCCGGGCGGGCTCTCTGCGTTTCATGGGGCGTGAAAATCCGAGGTGGGGCGGGGGCTTCGTCCACGGCTGCGTCGGGGCAGGGCTCTACGAGTCGTCCGGTGACCCGTCGGCCGGCTGGCACGCGCGATGCTGTCCGTGGATCCGGCCCGCGCGTCGCGGGCGCTCTGGAGTCCCCCATGCGCTCCCACATCGCCCTGTCTCTCCTCGTCGCGCTGCTCGCCGCCTGCTCGAAGGACGACGGCGCCGCCACGGCCCCCGGCGCCCGGACGCCGGGGGCCGAGCGGCCCGTGGGCGGCACCCTGATCGACGGCCGGCTCTCCGACGAGGACGCCGCCGAGCTCCAGCGGCTCACCGCCGCGATCGCCGCCGACGCCGCGCTCACCACCGACGAGCTCCTCGCGCGGCACGCGGTCCCGTTCGGACCGGCGCTGTCGTACGTGCCCTCGCAGGCCGCGCACCTGCCCGCGATCCAGGCGTCGGCGCTCGGGCTGAACGCCGCCGAGCTCGCCACCCTCGATCGCCACGGCTTCGTGATCTCGGAGCGGCAGCGCTTCCCGACCTTCACCTACGGCTATCAGTCGCTCTACCTCGAGGACCTGCCGCTCTACGTCAGCGGAGACTCGATCCTCCACGCGATGCACCGCTCGTACGACGAGATCCTCAAGGCCGTCGAGCTCGCCTCGCTCATCCCCGAGCTCGACGCGATGCTCGCCGGGATGGCTGCCGGGCTCGCCGCGGGCGGGCCGCCGGGCGCGCCGGTCGACGCGCTCCGGGACGCAGACCTGTACGTCGCCGTCGCGCGGAGCCTGCTCGCGGGTCACGCCGTGACCCCGGTCGCGGGCGCGGACCCGGCGCTCGTCCAGCGCCTCGTCGCCGGCGCGACGGCCCATGACGGCGCGCAGGATCTGACGATCTTCGGGGTGCCGCGGACGATTGATTTTTCGCAGTTCACGCCGCGCGGCCACTACACGGACGAGGAGGTCCTCGAGCGCTACTTCCGCGCGACGATGTGGGTCGGGCGGATCGACTTCCGGCTCGTCGAGACGCAGCCCGACGGCTCGCAGCTCTTCCACCGGCGGCAGCTCGAGGCGGCGGCGATCCTCGGCGCGCTGCTCGACGGCGGCGCGCGGGCGCATCACGAGCGCATCGACGCCGCGATCCGCGCGTTCGTCGGCGAGCCCGACAACATGACTCCAGCAGAGCTGACCGATCTCTTCGCGGCGGTCGGCGTCGCCGATCTCGCGGGGCTCGCGACGCACACGGATGAGGAGCTCTCGACCGCGATCCTGGCCGGGCGCTTCGGCACGCAGCGGATCTCCTCTCACATCATGGTCAACGGGCTCGGCCAGGGCACCCTGCCGCTCTCCTCGACCTTCCTGCTGCTCGGCCAGCGCTACGTCGTCGACAGCCACGTCTTCTCGAACGTCGTCTACGACCGCGTCCAGGGCGGCGCCGTGAAGCGGATGATGCCCTCCACCTTCGACGCCGCGTTCGCCGCGCTCGGCAACGACCAGGCCGCAGCGCTGCTTGAGCCAGAGCTGCGGATCTTCTCCTACGCGCCGGATCTCTCCGCGATGCGGCGACTCGTCGACGCGCACCCGGCGGACGTGTGGGACGCGAACCTGTACGGCCTCTGGCTGCAGGCGCTGCGCACGCTCTCACCGGCCGCGGAGCTGCGGGATCCCGCGGGGGTCGGGCTCCCGACGATCGCGGCGACGGAGCCGTGGGGCCGCAGGCTCCTGAACACGCAGCTCGCCTCGTGGGCGGAGCTGCGCCACGACACGATCCTCTACGCGAAGCAGTCCTACACGGGCGGCGCGAGCTGCGAGTTCCCCGACGCCTACGTCGAGCCGTACCCCGCGCTCTTCGCCGCGATCGGGGCCTACGCGCGGCTCGGCGGCGAGCGGCTCGCGACGCTCGATCTCTCGGCGCAGCCCTGGCTCGCCGAGGCGATCGCGCGCCACTTCACGCGCACCGAGGAGATCGCCGCGCGCCTGCAGGGCCTGGCCGAGGCGCAGCGCGCGGGGCGCGCCTTCACGGCGGACGAGCTCGCGTTCCTCAACGAGGCGGTCGTCGTGCAGCAGGGCTGCGGCGATCCCGAGAGCGCCACGGGCTGGTACGCGGAGCTCTTCTTCGCCCCGATCTCCGCGGTGCAGTACGACCCGACGATCGCCGACGTCCACACGCAGCCGACCGACGAGGGCGGCGCGCCGGTCGGCCGGATCCTGCACGTCGGCACGGGCATGCCGCGGCTGATGGTCGTGACGGTCGACACCTGCACGGGCCCGAAGGCCTACGTCGGGCTCGCGTCGAGCTACTTCGAGCGCATCACGGAGGACTTCGATCGCCTCGACGACGAGCGCTGGCGCGACGAGCTGCTCGTGGCGACGCCGGCCGATCCGGCCTTCGTCGAGGACTTCGTCGTCCGCTAGAAGTCCCGCGTGCAGCGCTCGGCCGAGGCGGGCCGGGCGAGCGAGGCGGGCGCGCGGGCGGGCTCTGGCGGCGGCGAGATCGCCTGGTCGGGCACGGTGACGCGCTCGGCCTCGGCGAGGACGAGATCGGGCGGGATCCGGCGGGGCGGCACGACGATCGCCGGCGCCTCCGGGCAGACGTTGCACGGCCCGCGCAGCGGGACCATCAGGACGCGACCGGCGCGCAGGAAGCTGTTCTTCATGCGGTTCGCCCGCTTGATGAGCTCCTGCGTCGAGCCGTAGCGGATCGCGATCCGGCCGAGCGTGTCGCCGCCCTTGATCCGGTGGGCCACCACGTTGTGCTCGGGGCGCTTCGCGAGCAGCGGCTGCACGCGGCGGCCGAGCTCCTGGGCGCGTCCGTCGAAGTAGCGCGCGTGGAAGTGATCCTTGTGACGGCGGGCGTGGCGGAGGATCGCGCCGTCGCCCGGCCCCGCGATCGAGCGGACCCACGCCGGGTCCTCGCCGATCGAGATCGCGTGGTCGTGCAGCCGCTGGATGACCTTGCGGTCCACGAGGATCAGCTGGACGTCGCCATGGATCACGAGCGCGCGCACCAGCGCCCAGTTGCGCGCGAGGTCGAAGTAGCGCGCGCGATCGGCGTGCACGTGTGCGCCGTCCTCCAGGTAGTAGAAGCCGAGGTCGACGTCCCGGCCGGTCTGGTGGCTCCGGTGCGGCCGCAGCCAGCCGCCGTCGGCGCTGCTGAGGTGGTTGACGTTGATCTTCGTCCGGCCGGGGAAGGCCGCGTCGACCTCGCGGATCGCGGCGGCCACCGACTCGACGATCGCGCGCGTCCCGAAGGCGCGATCCGGCGCGGTCACCCGCCACGGGCCGTCGGTCGGGAAGGTGACGCCGTTGACGAGGCGGCCGGCCTCCGCGACGCCGACGGAGATCGAGTCGAGGCTCGAGAGGTCCCCCTCCCATCGGCGCGCGAGCTCTTCGTCCGAGAGCTCCGCCGAGTAGCGCAGGCCCGGCGCGGCCTCACCTTCGGTCGGCACCTCCGCCTCGGGATCAGGTCCCGCGTCCGCGGCCTCTTCCAGCGCCTCGTCGGCATCGGGCGCCTCGTCCGTCGCCGGATCGGGCGCCTGCGCGGCGGACGCGTCCGGGGCGAGGGCGAGCAGCAGCGCGGCGAGGAGCGGCGTCAGGGGCGAGCCTCCGGGGAGCGGGCAGACTAGGCGGATGGCCTGGGGATTTGCCAGAAACGGGCGCGCTCCGCCACCCCGCTCGCGCGGGGGCTGGGGTACCTTTCCGCTGTGACCGGCACCCTCTCCCTCGCCATCGCGCTGCTCGTCGCAGCGACGCTCCTCGCCACCGCGGCGAAGCGCGCGCGCGTGCCGTACAACGTCGCGCTCGTGGTCGGAGGCCTCGCGCTCGCGCTCTCCGGCCTGCTGCCCCGGGACGTCGAGCTCGCGCCCGAGGTCGTCTTCCTCGTCTGCCTCCCGGCGCTCCTCTTCGAGGGCGGGATCACCGCCGATCTCGGCCACATCCGCGAGAACGTCGTCCCGATCGCGTTGCTCTCGACCCTCGGGATGGGGCTCGCGGTCGGCGTCACCGGCTCCGCCGCCCACTTCGCGCTCGAGCTCCCCTGGTCGATCGCGCTCGTGCTCGGCGCATTGCTGTCCGTCACCGACACGGTCTCGATTCTCTACGCCTTCCGGCGCGCGAACGTGCCGCCGCGGCTCGCCGGCATCATGGAGGGCGAGAGCCTCTTCAACGACGGCACGGCGTTCGTCGCCTACGGCGCGCTCGTCGCCGTCGCGGCCGGCTCCGGGGAATTCTCGCCGGTCGGCCTCGCCGCGAAGGCCGTGCTCTCCAGC
>CAYHCR010000308.1:0-5282 GCA_964354895.1 uncultured Myxococcales bacterium
GGGCGCGCGGCGAGGTGGAGGCCCGAGGCGCCGGGAGGATGTCAAAGGTCCGGCCGCGCGGGAAGGCGCCGCCGGGGGCCAGCGGGCCGCGTGTGATCCACGGCACAGCGTCCAGGGCGCGACCGCCGATCTACGCGACGGTCTCGTCGTCGAGCGCGACGTGGCCGTGGCCCTCGGCCGAGCGGGCGAGCTGCTCGTCGAGCGCCGCGAGCGTCTCCTGGTTGTCGTGCTGCTCGTAGCCGGCGAGCGCCTCTGCGCAGCGCGGGAGCGCGGGGAGGAAGTCGCGGATCGTGCCCTCCTCCATCACGGGCGCGTGGCGGCCGTAGCCGAGCGCCTCGAGGTAGAGCGCGTTGAGCGTCTGCTCGAACTGCCCGCCGATCGGCAGCGAGAGGATCGGCTTGTGGAGCTTCACGGCCTCGGAGATCAGCGTGAAGCCGCCGCCGGTCACGACGCCACGCGACGAGCGGAGATCCTCGATGAAGCCCTGCTCCGAGAACGGCCGATACATGACGAGGCCGTCGGTCTCGTCGGCGGTCAGGTTCCGCTTGTAGCCGTAGACGCGGCACGGCACGCCCGCCGCCTGCAGCGCCCGCGGCAGCGCGTCGTTGCCGGCCGCGGACTGATAGACGAGCAGGTGGTCGCCTTCGGTCGGCGTCGCCGCGAGGATCTCCGGCCGCAGCAGCGGCGGCACGAGCGTCGTGCGCTTCTTGCGCAGCGGCGGCCGGAAGAAGGTCGTGACGAGGTAGTGGAAGGCGCCCGGCAGCTTCGTCTTCACGATCGTGCGCGCGAGCTCGAACTCCTTCTCGAAGCCGTGCAGCATCGCCGGCTCGTGGCGCGCGCGGTTGATGATCTGCATGTTGTCGACGCTGATCACCGGCAGTCGGCGGTTCTTCGCATACAGATAGCTGAAGGACTCGAAGTCGCTGATCACGACCTCGGGATCAAACGAGCTCGCGAGCTCCCACCACGTCTTCACGTTCTGCGGCCAGCCCTCGACGGCGCCGCTGAGGTTCTGCAGGAAGGTCTGCAGCTTGCGGACCTCGTTCTCCTCGTAGGCGAGCGTGAAGCCCCAGATCTCGTGCACGCCCGCGAAGCGCTCCTTGAGATAGTCGTGCGCGCGGCCCGAGACGACGATGCGCACCTCGTGGCCGGCCTTCACGAGGTGCTCGAGCACGACGCGCGAGCGCGTCGCGTGCCCCATTCCTTCACCGACCACGCCGTAGAGGATCCGCACCGCCTCACTCCGGATCGCAGGGACCCTCGCAGGTCGCCTCGATCGTGCCGGTGTCGAAGAAGCGGGCCACCTGCCGCCGGCTCGCGGGGAGGTCGCGCACGGCGCCGTGCACCTCGTTGTCGGCGTCGGCCGGGCGCGCCTCGAGGCCCGGCAGCGGATCGATCCCGAAGTCGAACTCGACGAAGCCGGAGCCGTCGTGCGGCAGCGGCGCCTCGGCGATCCCCGGCAGCGCGCGCACCGCCGGCGTCAGCAGCGGGATCCCCAGCGAGCGGACGTGGACGTGCGTCGCGAGGTTGTTCACCGCGGCGTCGCCGAGCCCGTCGTGCACGAGCAGGCGGCGCCCGGCCGGCACGCCCGGGAGCAGGTCTGTCACCACGTGCGGCGCCCAGGTCGCCGGATCGATCGGATCCCACGAGGTGGCGGCGAGCGCGGCGAACTTCTGGCGGTCGAGCGGATCGGGGAGCGGGAGCTTCACGAGATCGAGGAACGCGAGGAACGGGCGCGCGCGGAACATGATGAACGCGAAGCTCGCGCCGCCCATCGAGAGCGTCGCGCGCTCGACGTCGGGCGCGAGCGCGACGTACGTGCCGCCGAGGATGTGGCCCATGCTCAGGCCGTAGAACGCGAGCGGGGCGTCGGGCCAGAGCGCCGCGCCGTTCGGCTGGAGCTCGGGCAGCGCGCGCAGGGTGGTGCGGGCGGCGCGGGCGAAGACGAGCTGGTTGACCATGCCCTGGTGGAGCCGGTCGACGAAGTCGAGCGCCTCGGCGGGCGAAGCGACGACGCGTCCCGCGACGCCGCCGACGTCCTCGTTCGACATGCCCTCCCAGTCGATCGCGCCGACGACCCTGCGCGACTCGCTCGAGAAGCGGCCCATGAACCCGTCGTCGATCTCGCGGCGCGAGCCGAAGAAGCCATGGCCGAACTGCACGAAGCCGCCCTCCGCGGCGCCCGCGCCGGCGAGCGCCTCCGGCACGACGAGCAGGAACGGGATCCGGGCGGTGCCTGCGATCCGCGGCGCGCCGGCCTCGTCCCGGGCGAGCGGCGAGAACGGCTCGTCGGCCTCGGTGACGAGCGGGCCGTGGAGCACGCCCTCGACGCGAAAGGCGACGCCCGCCGCGCCGCCGGGCTTCACGACGACGTCGGTGACCAGGACCTCGTGCGCCGCGAGCCAGTCCAGCGTCAGCGCGCGGACGGCGAGCAGCCCTGCCTGGACCTCCGCGTCGGGACGCACGGTGAAGTCCCACGCGAGCTGCAGAGCGGCACGATCGACGCCCGCCGCGGCGAGCGGAGGGAAGAGCTCCTCCTCCCAGCGCGCGGCGATCGGCGCGAGGATCGGATCGCCGCGCGTCACGCCGTCGCGCAGCCGTCGGAAGCCCTCGGGCGCTGCGATCGCTTCGCCCGCGGGCGTCGTGAGGCCGCGGATCGCGACGACGTAGCGCGCCCCGCCCCGCAGCCGCACGAGCGGCCGGATCAGCAGCGCCCGTCGATCATCGCGCGCAGCGAGCGGGTCGGTCTCGGCGAGGTGGAGGATCCGCTCGCCGGTCTCCGCGTCGAGCAGCACCGTCGGCGAAGCGGCGTCGAGCGACCGTCCCAGCTCGTCCCAAGGGCGCGCGAGCGGCGCCGGATCGACGCCCTCCGGGAAGAGGGCCAGGAGCTGCGGGAGCGGCGAGAAGCCGGCCGCGGGCCTTCGCGCGGAGAAGTCGACCTCGACGCCGTCGATCGTGCGCGGCCGGGCGGAGGTCGGCAGGAAGAGCGTCGTCGCGCCCTCGGGCGTCCGACGCAGGAACTGATCCGACGGGAAGGGCAGCAGGCAGTCGTGCTCGCTCGCCAGCGGGTTGCAGCCGGCCGGGATCGCGAGCGGCGGCAGCGGCTCCGGGAGCGGCTCGGGCGTGGGCGTCGTCCCGCCCCCGGCCTCGGACGCGCAGGCGGCCAGGACGAGCAGGAGCAGGGACGGACGTGCGCGCATGGGGCCTCCGGAGCGGCGCATCCTGTCACGCCGACCGGGACGGGTCTTGTCGTCCTCGTGGCGCCGGCCCACACTGCCGGATCTGCACGCCTGCCCGGAGCCGTTCATGCGCTCGCTCGCCCTGCTCGCTCTCCTCCTCCTCCCTGCGGCCCCCACGCCCGCGCGTGCCTGCGGCGGCGGCTTCTCGCGCACCACCGCCGCCGCGCCCACGACGATCGGCACGCAGCGCGCGCTGCTCGAGCTCGGCGCGACCGAGGTGACCGGCACCTTCGAGATCCGCGGCGACGGCCCGGCCGAGGGCTTCGTCTGGGTGCTGCCGCTGCCCGGCTTCACGAGCGTCGAGGGGGCGCCGGCAACGCCGTTCGCCTCGCTCGACGCGGCGACGCGGCCCGCGGTCACGATCGAGACCATCGAGAGCGGCGGGGACGAGAGCGGCGGCTGCGGCTGCTTCGACGGCACCGCGATGGGCGGCGACTCCAAGGCGATGGGCGGCGGCTTCTCGCCGGTGGAGATCGTCGCGTCGGGCACGCTCGGTCCGCTCGCGTACGACGTGATCGCGCCGGGCGAACCGGCGGCGATGGCGGCCTGGCTCGTCGCGGAGGGCTACGCGGTGCCCGAGGGCATCGAGACGCTGCTCCAGCGCTACGGCGCCGCGGGGCAATACTTTCTCTGGGCGAAGGGGCGGCCCGGCGCGCAGCTCGAAGAGCTCAAGCCGCTCCGGATCCGCTGGCCGCGGGCGGCCGGCCTGCCGGTAGTCTACGGCCTCGAGCTCGCGCGGGCGGGCGGCGCCGAAGAGGTCTCCGTCTCGCTCTGGATCCGCGCCGAGAGCGGCCGCGTCGAGGCGGGCGCGCCGTGGCACAACGGCACGATCGCCGACGTCGTCGAGACGATCCGCACGACCGGCGGCATGGAGTACGAGCCGGCGTTCCTCGCGACGCTCGAGCGGCTCGGCCCGCCGGCGTGGATCACCGAGGCGGGCTTCGTCGAGGCGGACGGCCGCTACCTGACCCGGCTGCGCACGACGCTGCGCAAGGACGCGCTGCTCGACGTCGCGCTCGTCGAGACGGGTGACGCGGGCGTCATCGCGCACGAGGTCTACACGACGCTCGCCACGCGCACCGGCGCGGGCGGCCTGCTCGGCACCGGGCTCTTCTTCGCGACGGCGCTGCTCGGCCTCGGCGCGCGGCGTCGGCGGGCGCAGTAGCGCCGCGGCATCGAACATCTTTGCCGGACTTCACCTGGCGCGGCGCGCTACGGCGTGCGCCCCGCGGCGAGGAAGTGCACGACGCCGGAGAGCTCGACGTGCAGCCCTGCGTCGATGCCGGCGAGGTCCGCAAGATCGCTCGCGAGCATCAACTCGTAGGCCTCGTCGAACGCCTCGGGCGCGCCGCCGCCGGCGACCCAGTAGCGCTTCGCCTGCGGGCGCGGCCAGGTCCAGCGCCCCGCGGCGGCGTCGGCGCGCATCATCTCGAGCATCGTGCGCTCCGCCTCGCTGGCGTAGGGCGGCGTCAGCACGAAGGGGCGCTCGTTGCAGAGGTACTGCACGTCGCGCAGGCCCGAGAGCAGCGCGGGCAGCCGTGCGCCGAGGTGCTGATCGCCGTCGCCCACCGCCGCCTTCCCGCGCGTGAAGCGCACGAACGCCGCGACCTCGCGCCCGAGCACGTCCGGATCGCGCGTCGCCGCGGCGCCGATCGCGAGGCGCTGCAGCCCGCCGAGGTTGTTCGGCTCCGCGACGAACACGAGCCCGCCGGGGCGCGTCACGCGCACGAATTCCGCGAGCACCGCCGCCGGATCGGCGACGTGCATGAGCAGCGTCTGGCAGACGACCGCGTCGAACGAGCGATCCGGGAACGGCAGCGCCTCGACGGAGCCCTCGCGGTACTCCATCGAGCCGGTCAGGCCGCGCGCCCGCAGGAAGGGCGCGGCGCGTTCGGTCGCGCCCCGCACCCACGCCGCCTCGCGATCGACGCCGGTCAGCGCGAAGCCCGCGGGCAGGAACGGCGCGAGGTGGCGGCCGAAGTGGCCCAGCCCGCAGCCGGCGTCGAGCACGCGCGCGCAGCCATCGAGGCCGACGGCGACGCA
>CAYHCR010000309.1:0-5275 GCA_964354895.1 uncultured Myxococcales bacterium
GTCGCCGAAGACCTCAACGAACTCGATCGCTTAGCCACTACCTGATCGGCATTGCCTTTAGCCCATCCCGCCGCCGGCCGCGCGCCCGGGGTGAGAGCCTGCGGCTATCACCCCCATCGAAGCGATGTCTTGGCGCCGAACGGTCGCGAGGCGCATCTTCCGTCCTGCAACCGCGATGAACGCGGTGAAGCACGACGCGGCCCGCGGGCCGACGAGGACTCACATGTCGATCATCAACACGAAGATCAAGCCGTTCAAGACGACCGCGTTCCACCAGGGCAAGTTCGTCGAGGTCTCCGACGAGACGGTCAAGGGGAAGTGGGCGATCTTCTTCTTCTACCCGGCCGACTTCACCTTCGTCTGCCCGACGGAGCTCGGCGATCTGGCCGACCACTACAAGACGCTGCAGGGCATGGGCGTCGAGGTCTACGGCGTCTCGACCGACACGCACTTCACGCACAAGGCGTGGTGGGACACGTCGGAGACCATCAAGAAGATCAACTACCCGATGCTCGGCGACCCGACCGGCCGCATCACGCGCAACTTCGACGTGATGATCGAAGAAGAGGGCCTCGCCACCCGCGGCACCTTCGTCGTCAACCCCGAGGGCATGATCAAGATCGCCGAGATCCACGACAACGGGATCGGCCGCGATGCGAAGGAACTGCTGCGCAAGGTGCAGGCCGCGCAGTACGTCGCCACGCACCCCGGCGAGGTCTGCCCGGCGAAGTGGACGCCCGGCGGCAAGACGCTCGCGCCGTCGCTCGATCTCGTCGGGAAGATCTAGCCCTCCCCGCAGGCGCCGCGCGGAGCCTCCGCGCGGCGTCGCCCTCTGCACCAGAAGGAGTCCGCCATGCTCGACGACGCCATGAAGTCCCAGCTCGCCACCTACCTCGAGCGCATGCAGGCGCCGATCGAGCTCGTCGCGGCGCTCGATGCGTCGGAGGCGGCGGCAGAGCTGCGCGGGTTGCTTGCGGACCTCGTCGCGCTCTCGCCGAAGATCACGCTGCGCGAGGCGCCCGCGGGCGGCGATCTGCGGCGGCCGTCCTTCACGGTGGGCCGGCCCGGGGAGAAGGCGCGCGTGCGCTTCTCCGGCGTGCCGCTCGGCCACGAGTTCACCTCGCTCGTGCTCGCGCTGCTGCAGGCGAGCGGCTACCCGCCCAAGCTCGACGACGCCACGATCGCCGCGATCCGCGCGCTGCCGGTCACGACGCGCTTTGAGACCTTCATCTCGCTCACCTGCCACAACTGCCCCGACGTCGTGCAGGCGCTCAACGTGCTCGCCGTGCTCAACCCCGGCATCGAGCACGAGATGATCGACGGCGGGCTCTTCCCGGCGGAGGTGGAGCGCCGGCAGCTCATGGGCGTGCCCGCCGTCTTCCGGGACGACGCGCTCTTCGGCCAGGGTCGGATCACGCTCGAGGAGATCGTCGCGAAGCTCGACGCGGGCGCGCCGGCCCGTGCAGCCGCGCAGCTGAACGACGTGAAGCCGTACGACGTGCTGATCGTCGGCGGCGGCCCGGCCGGCGCCTCGGCCGCGATCTACGCGGCGCGGAAAGGTCTGCGGACCGGCATCGTCGCCGAGCGCTTCGGCGGCCAGGTCGGGGACACGCTCGGCATCGAGAACTTCGTCTCCGTCGCCTACACGGAAGGTCCCAAGCTCGTCGCGGCGCTCGAGGCGCACGTGCGCTCCTACGGCGTCGAGGTGACCACGCAGCAGCGCGTCTCGGCGCTGGTCCCGGCGACGGCGGGCGGGCTGCATGCGCTGACGCTCGAGAGCGGCGCGACGCTGCGGAGCAAGGCCGTGATCCTCGCGCCGGGCGCGAAGTGGCGCGAGATGAAGGTGAAGGGCGAGGCCGAGTACAAGACGAAGGGCGTGGCCTTCTGCCCGCACTGCGATGGGCCGCTCTTCAAGGGCAAACGAGTGGCGGTGATCGGCGGTGGGAACTCGGGCGTGGAAGCAGCGATCGATCTGGCCGGCGTCGTGGGCCACGTGACGCTGCTGGAGTTCGGCGCAGAGCTGCGCGCGGACGCGGTCCTCCAGCGGAAGTTGCGCAGCCTTGCGAACGTGGAGATCCACGCGAACGCGCAGACCACCGAGGTGACGGGCGACGGCCAGAAGGTCAACGGGCTCGTCTATACGGATCGCGCGACGGGCGCCTCCCACCGCGTCGAGCTCGCGGGGATCTTCGTGCAGATCGGGCTGCTGCCGAGCACCGACTGGCTCAAGGGCACGGTCGCGCTGAGCAAACACGGCGAGATCGAGGTGGACGTGCGCGGCCAGACGAACGTGCCGGGCATCTTTGCAGCTGGCGACGCGACGACCACGCCCTACAAGCAGATCGTGATCGCGATGGGCGACGGCGCGAAGGCGAGCCTCGGGGCGTTCGAGCACCTCATCCGCACGAGCGCGCCCGCGGCGGCGTGACGCGCGCCGCCCCCGCTCCGATCAGCGCCCCACGAGCGCCGCGCGCACGACCTCCGCCAGCACGCGCTGCACGGCCGGCCGGTCGAACGGCTTGTCCAGCAGCGGGAGGCCGGTGCGCGCGAGGTAGCGCTGGGCGTCCGGCGCGAAGGCGCCGCCGCTCATGAAGATCACGCGGCGGGCGAGCGCCGGGTGGTTCGCGGCGAGCCACTCGTGCAGGGCCATGCCGGTCAGCTCCAGCATCATGAGATCGGTCAGCACGGCGTCGAAGGCCGTGTCCTTCTGCAGAAGTGCCTGGGCCTCGACGCCGGAGCCGACGAGGACGAGCTCGTGCTCCTTGCCGAGCATGCGCGCGAGCGAGCGGCGGATGAGCTCCTCGTCGTCCACGATGAGCACGCGGCCGCGGGGCGGTCGAGCGCTCACGGCGGGGGCCGTCACCTCGGCCGGCCGCGCGGGCGCCTCGGGCGCGAGCGGCGGGGCGACGGGGAGCCGCAGGACGAACGTCGCGCCATGGCCGGGCGGGCTCGACACCGTCAGCGCGCCGCCGAACTCGGCCGCGAGGCTCCGGCAGATCGAGAGGCCGAGCCCCGAGCCCACGCCGATCGGCTTGGTCGTGAAGAACGGCTCGAAGATCCGCGCGAGGAGCGCGGGCGCGATGCCGGGGCCGGTGTCCTCGACCTCGACGAAGACGTCCGGGCCGAATACATGACATCGAACGGTGAGGCGCTGCTGCGACGGATCTCCTGCCCCGAGCGCGTGCGCCGCGTTGACGAAGAGGTTCAGGAAGAGCTGCGTGAGCTTGCCCTCGGACGCGAGCACGGGCGGCACCGGGTCGAGCTCGCGCACGACCGTCGCGCGAAACCGCAGCTCGTTGTGCGCCATGGCCAGCGCGGCCTCGATGGGGCGGTGGACGTCGACGCGGGTCCGCTCGGTCTGCTCCACGCGGGAGAAGGCGCCGAGCCGCCGCGCGATCGCCTGGATCCGGTGCGCGCCGACGAGCGCGTCCTTCGCGCTCTGCTCGCACTCCGCGAAGGCCGGCGAGCCGAGGATCGCGCAGCTCGTGCTTGTGTGCGGCTCCGAGCGACGGGCCGCGCACGCCGCGGAGGCCTCGACCAGCAGCGGGATCGTCTCCGCGAGGTGCTCGAGGCTCGTGATGACCCAGGCCAGCGGGTTGTTGATCTCGTGCGCGACGCCTGCCGCGAGCAGGCCCATGCTCGAGAGCCGCACCTGCTGCGCCGCCACCGCCTCGATCCGCCGGCGCTCCGTCAAGTCCTGCAGGACGGCGCGGATGACCTCGAGTCCGTCCACGTCCCGCGCGAGGACGAGCGTGAGCTCCACCGCGAGCGCCCGCCCGTCGGCCGCCGTCAGGCGCAGCTCGACGCGCTGCGGCTCGCGGCTCTCGAGGAGCCGCCGGCGGGCGAGGAACCAGGCGTCCTGATCGTCCCGCTCGACGAAAGGCCCGAGCGAGGCGTGGAGCAGCCCGGCCCGCTCGACGCCCAGCAGCGCCGCCACGAAGAGGTTCGCCTCCAGCAGCAGCTGCCCGTCGGCGGAGAGGGTGCAGTAGCCGACCGGCGCGTGATCGTAGAGGTCTCGGAGGCGATCCCGATCGCTCCGGAGCGCCCGCTGCACCCGCAGCAGCTCGTCCGTGACCAGCGCGAGCTCGTGCTGGTGTACGCCGAGCTCGTGCGTGGCCCGCTGCGCCTCCTCCAGCGTCGCGGTGCTCAGCGGCGGTCGCTCGGTCGCCCGCAGCGCCGCCTCCGCGCGCGCCCGCAGCCGCGCCAGCTCATCCTGGGACTCGTTCACGGCGCGCTCCCGTCCGCCGTCGCCGGCCGCTCGGTCGTCGAGATGCCGAGCCGCAGGCCCGAGGCCTCCAGCAACGGCGTCGCGGCGACGATCACCCCGAGCCGGGCGCCGTCCTTCGTGAGGCGCACGGTCGCCCGGGCGGGCAGGCGCTCGCCCCGCGCGAGCCGCGCGAGCTCCTCTTCCGCCTCTGCGTGCAGCTCTGCCGGGACTCGCGCGAGCGGCGGGAGCCCGAGCGCCTCGGCCTCGCTCCACCCGAACAACTGCTCTGCGGCGCGGTTCCACGAGAGCACCCGGCCGTCGAAGCCCTGCAGCGTGATCGCGTCGCTCGACTCGCGCACGACGGCCGCGAGCCGCGAGCCGTCGTTCACCCGCAATAGTGCCTCCCGCGTCCGCACGGCCTCCGTGATCTCCAGGAACGAGATCACCGCGCCGAGGATGACGTGATCGAGGGTCCGGTAGGGCGCGATCCGCATCGACCAGACGCGACCCTCGGGCGTGCGGACCTCCCGCTCGCGCGGGACGAGCGTGTCGAGCACGGCCTTCGTCTCCAGCACGAGCCCCTCGTAGCCCGTGAGGTTCGCGACGACGTGGGCGAGCGGGCGGCCGACGTCGGCGGCGATCAGGTGGACGAGCTGGGTGGCGTTCGGGGTGAAGCGCAGGATCCGGAGCTGGTGGTCGACGAAGAGCGTGCCGATGCCCGTCCCGGCCAGGAGATTGCTCAGATCGTCGTTGACCTGCGAGAGGCTCGCGACCTTGCCGTTGAGCTCGGCGTTGATCGTCGCGAGCTCCTCGTTGAGGGACTGCAGCTCCTCCTTGGAGGTCTCGAGCTCCTCGTTGGCGGACTGCAGCTCCTCGTTGAGCGACCGCAGCTCTTCGTTGGCCGCCGTCAGCTCCTCGTTCGTGGCCTCGAGCGCCTCCCGCGCGAGGCGCAGGTGCTCGTCCCGCGCGAGGAGCGTGCGCCGCAGCTCGACGAGCTCCGTCGGCGGCTCCGCGCCGGGCTCTACGGCCTCCGCGGGCGAGGGCTCCTGCCCCGCGGAGGGTCGCAGC
>CAYHCR010000310.1:0-5265 GCA_964354895.1 uncultured Myxococcales bacterium
GGCATCCTGCAGGTGCTGATCAAGCGGCTGCGCGCGGTCCTGTAGCTACGGCGTCAGCTCGTGGGTGAGCACGGTCGTCCCGCCGATGCCGGCGGGCAACGCCAGCGAGAGCGCGCGATCGGCCAGACACGACTCGAGCGGCACCGACTCCGGCCGCGTCCAGACGCGCACGTCGGTCACCACGCCACGCACGTCGACGGTCACCTCGAGCCGCGCCGCCGCGTCGGGCGCGGGCGGTGGCCCGGGGTGATCCCAGAAGCAGCTCTGCAGCAGGCCGCGGCGGGCCCGGAGGTGCGCGGCGAGATCCGCCACGGTCCGCTCCCCGCGCGGCGCCGGCGCTGGAGGCCCTTCGAGCAGCCGCAGCGCGGCCTCGCCCGCGGCCCCGTGCAGCGCCTCCGTCGACGGCGCGCGCGTGATCGCCGCGTCGATCGTCCGGCACGCCTCGCGCGGCAGCAGGCGCAGTCCGAGCACGCGCCCCTCGGGCCCCTCCGCGCGCACGAAGCCCGTCAACAGCGCGGGCACGTCTGCGGCGGTGAGGAGGGCGCAGAGCGTCGCGTCCGGATCGTCCGCCGCGATCGTGGGGAGCGGGAGCCCCTCCGCGTCGACCGTCGCGGGGCGGACGATCCGGTGGCGCGTCGTGAGCGCCTCCTCGAGCGCGCCCTGCAGCGCTCCGAGGGACTCCGGGACCTCCGCGCGCGCCTGCAGCGGGACGAGCAGCAGTGCCGGAGCTGGCGCCGCGGGCGCTGCGGGCGCCATCGCGCAGGCCGAGAGCAGCCACGCGGTGAGCGCCGCGGTCCGCCTCAGCGGATCCCCTCGAGCCGACCGCGCAGCGCGGTCGCCACCATCGCGATCGCGGTCGGGTTGTTGCCGCCGTGCGGGATGATGATGTCCGCCCAGCGTTTGCTCGGCTCCACGAAGCCCTGGTGCATCGGCCGGACCGTGCGGAAGTATTGCTCCACCACGCTCTCCAGCGTTCGCCCGCGCTCCTTCACGTCGCGCTCCACGCGCCGGAGCACGCGCACGTCGTCCTCGGCGTCGACGAAGATCTTCACGTCGAGGAGCGAGCGCAGCTCGGTCATCCACAACACGAGGATGCCCTCGACGAGGACGATGCGCGCCGGCTCCACGCGCGTGGTCGCGTCCGACCGGTCGTAGTCGGCGAAGTCGTAGACCGGCTTGTCGACGCCGCGGCCCTCGCGCAGCGAGCGCAGGTGTTCGCAGAGCAGCGGCACGTCGAACGCGTCGGGGTGATCGAAGTTCACCTCGCGGCGCCGTTCGATCGGGAGGTGCGTCAGCTTCGAGTAGTAGGCGTCCTGCTCGATGAGCGTCGCCGTCTCGCCGAGCGCTTCGGCGATCCGCCGCGCGACGGTGGTCTTGCCGGAGGCCGTTCCGCCGGCGATGCCGATGAGCAGGGGCTTCACGGTCGTCATCCTGCGCCTCGCGAGGAAGGTTCTCCACAGGCGCGACGGGGGGAGGCGTTGGCGCGCTCGATCGCGTCAGGTATCCCTGCGATATCGCATGGCTGACGCTCGGGATTTCGCCCAGGTACTGGTGGAGGCGGACGACATCGCGTCGGCCGTCGGTCAGCGTGCGACCACGGCCCATGTCCTGCTCGCCGTCTTCACGGTCCCCTGCCCGGCTGCAGAGCTGCTCAAAGAGCGGGGCGTCGACGAGGATCGCGTCCTCGCGGCGATGACCGAGGCGCCCAGAGAGCCCGAGCAGCTCCGCGGAGATCTCGTCGCGCGCGCGCGGGAGATCGCCGCCGGGCTCTCTGCCGAGTGCGACACGCTCCACCTGCTGATCGCGGCGAGCCGCCTGAAGGAGTCGCTCGCCTGCGAGCTGCTCGACCGCAGCGGCGTGCAGCTCTCCTCCCTCCGCAACACGATCCTCAGCTGGTACACGGGCGGTCGCATGCCCCGCCAGTACACGGCGCCGACGGAGTCCGTGGCGTCGACGCCCGCGCCGCCGCGACCGACGCCGGCGCCGCGACCCACGACGCCCGCACGCGTCGTCCCGGCGCTCGAGCTCTCGCCCGACGAGCTCATCCCGGATCCGCTCGAGGGCGCCGAGCGCGCGATCCGGGCCGCGACCGCAGACCTGCGCCGCGCCGCCGAGCCCGCCGCCCCGAAGGAGCCCATCACCGCGCCCAGAGAGCCGAACCGGCCGCTCCCGCCGCGCGCGCCGTCATACGCGCCGCCGCCGCTCACGAGCGCGCTCGGCCTCGAGGAGTTCCCGAACCTCGCGCAGCTCGGCCGCAACCTCACGAAGCTCGCCGCGGAGTCGCGGCTCGACCCCGTGATCGGCCGCGAGCGCGAGGTCGAAGAGGTCGTCGACATCATCGGCAAGCGGCGCGGCAACAACCCCGTGCTCGTCGGCGAGCCCGGCGTCGGCAAGACGGCGATCGCGGAGGGCGTCGCGCAGCGGCTGCTGCAGCAGGCACGCGCAGCGAACCAGCCGCCCAAGATCGTCGTCGAGCTCGACGTCGGCGGCCTCGTCGCCGGCACCTCGCTGCGCGGCGCCTTCTCCGAACGGCTCAACGGGCTCAAGGACGAGGTTCGGCGCGCCAACGGCCGCGTCATCGTCTTCGTCGACGAGCTGCACATGCTGATCGGCGCGGGCTCTACCGGCGAAGGCGCGCAGGACGCGGCCAACGAGCTCAAGGCGGCGCTCGCGCGCGGCGAGTTCCCCTGCATCGGCGCGACGACCCACGACGAGTACCGCAAGTTCATCCAGCAGGACCCCGCGCTCGAGCGGCGCTTCACGGCCGTCCTCGTGAAGGAGCCGACCGTCCCCGAGACGATCCTCATCCTGCAGGGGCTCGTGCCGCGCTACGCCGAGCACCATGGCGTGCGCTACGAGCCCGCCGCGGTCGAGGCGGCCGCGGCGCTCTCGGCGCGGTACGTCCACGATCGGTTCCTGCCGGACAAGGCGATCGGCGTGCTCGATCTGGCAGGCTCGCGCTGCCACAACGCCGGCCAGCGCGTCGTCGACGTGCGGCAGATCGCGTCGGTCGTCGCGCGGATGGCAAAGCTGCCCGAGGAGCGGCTGCTCGTGGACGATCGCGAGCGCCTGCTCCGGCTCGAGCAGGAGCTCGGCGCGCGCGTGGTTGGCCACGGCGAGGTGATCTCGAAGGTCGCGAGCGCCGTGCGCCGGAATTATGCCGGCTTCGCGGCGAAGCGGCCGATGGGCAGCTTCCTCTTCCTCGGGCCGACGGGCGTCGGCAAGACCGAGCTCGCCAAGGCGATCGCCGGCGTCCTGTACGGCGCCGACGACGCGCTCGTGCGGCTCGACATGAGCGAGATGAGCGAGTCTCACGCGGTCGCGCGCCTCGTCGGCGCGCCGCCCGGCTACGTCGGCTATGGCGACGGCGGCCAGCTCTCCGAGCCCGTACGGCGACGGCCCGCCTGCGTGGTCCTGCTCGACGAGATCGAGAAGGCGCACCGCGACGTGCTGCTGCTGCTGCTGCAGGTGCTCGACGAGGGTCGTCTGACGGATGGCCGCGGCCGACACGTCGACTTCACGCAGGCGATCGTCGTGCTCACCTCGAACCTCGGCGCAGAGGCGATGACGAGCCGTGGCGGCGGGCCGGTCGGCTTCGGGACCGCGAGCGCCGCGGCCTCGGCGAGCGGGCCGTCCATGCGGGCGCAGCGATCGCTGGACTCCGCGCGCACGCAGCTCCCGCCGGAGCTCTGGAATCGCATCGACGAGCGGTGCGTCTTCCGCCCGCTCGAGCGCGATGACGTCGCGGGGATCGCGCGGCTGCTCCTCGCCGACTCCGCCCGGCGCCTCGCCGCCGAGCGCGGGATCCGCCTCACCGCGGGCGACGAGGTGATCGCGCACCTGCTCGAGAGCGGCGGCTTCGACGCGACGCTCGGCGCGCGCCCGATGCGCCAGGCGATCCAGCGGCTCGTCGAGGGCCCGCTCGCCGAGGCGATCCTGCGCGGCGTCGCCCGCGAAGGGGACCAGCTCCTCGCCGTGCTGCGCGACGGCGAGATCGCGTTCGTGCATGCCTGAGACCCCCGTCGTCCTCGTCGGACTCGGCCGCGTCGGCGGCTCGATCGCGCGCGCGCTGGCCGCGCAGGGCCGAGCGGTCTTCGGCTTCACGCGCCACCGCCGCCGCGTCCAGGGCGTCCGGGTCCTGCGGCTCTACCGGGCCGCGCTGCCTCCTGGCGCGACGGTCCTGCTCGCCGTCCCGGATCGCGCGGTCGCCGAGGTCGCGCTCGCGCTCGCGCCCTACCTCCGCCGCGGCCACCTCGTCGCGCACGTCGCGGGGGCGCTGACGCTCGACGTCCTCGCGCCCGCCGCCGCAGCAGGCGCCGCGATCGGCTCCCTCCACCCGCTCGCCGCCGTGCCCTCGAACCGCACACCGCTCGCGGGCCACGCCGCCGCGCTCGCGGGCGCCCCGGCGGTCCGTCGGCGACTCGGCACGCTCTGCAGCGCGCTCGGGCTCGTCCCGATCTCCGTCGACGACGCGCAGCGCGCCCGGTACCACGCCGCCGCCGCGCTCACGGCGAACGGGCTCATGGCGCTGCTCTCCCTCTCTGCTGGCCTGCTCGAGGCAGCGGGCCCCTCGCGCGCCGAGGCCCTCGCCGCGTTGATCCCGCTGGCCGCGAGCGCCCTCGAGGGCGTCGCGCTCCACGGCCTCCCGGCGGCGCTGACCGGCCCGGTCGCGCGAGGCGACGCCGCGGTCGTGCGCGCGCACCTCGCAGCGCTGCGCGGCGATGAGGCGTGGTCCACGTACCGCGCGCTCTCCGAGGTCCTCGTGGGGCTCGCCGAGGCGCGCGGCGGTGTGCCAGCCGACGGCCTCGCCGAGATCCGCACCGCGCTTCGCGCGCGATAGTCGCGCCCCGATCGGCGCCTGCACCCGCGCTCAGCGATAGAGCCCGAGCGCGCTGATTCCGGCGAGCACGTCACGGGGCACGAGCGCCTGCACCTCACGCCCGGCGGCGAGCGCCTCGCGCACCTCTGACGACGAGACCTCCGGCAGCACGGGCCCGACCGCGCGCGGATCGGGGAAGCCGCCCCGCGACAGCACGATCGGCGGCGCGAGCGCCTCGACCTCGTCCCACTGCTTCCAGTGGCGCGTCTCGCCCAGCAGGTCCGAGCCGATCACGAGCCGGAACGCGTGCCCCGGATGCCGCGCCCCGAGCGCGCGCAGCGTGTCGATGGTGCGCCCCTCGCCCTGCAATTCGGCCTCGATGGTGCAGACCTGCACGCCGCGGGCGAAGAGCGCCGCGATCGCTCGGCACAGCTGCACTCTCGCCT
>CAYHCR010000311.1:0-5254 GCA_964354895.1 uncultured Myxococcales bacterium
AGGCGCAGAGCCCTCGACGGGCGCCGCGGGGCGCCTTCGACGCGGAGCGGCGAACGGATGGGCCTGTACGTCTGGACGAGCGAGCTCGCGGTCGGCGTCGAGGAGATCGACCGCCAGCACCAGGAGCTCTTCCGCCAGGTCGACGAGCTGATCCGCGCCGTCGACGCACGCGCGGGCCGGGACGCCGTCGTGCCGATGCTCGATTTCCTCGCCCGCTACACGATCGAGCACTTCGAGGCGGAGGCCCGCTCGATGAAGGAGACGGCCTACCCGCGGGCCGTCTTTCACAACACGCAGCACCGGATCTTCCTGCTCGACCTCAAGCTGCTGCGCGACGACTACGACAAATTCGGCGAGACCAGCGCGCTCGCGCTCGCGCTCAAGCAGCGGATCGTGAGCTGGCTGCGCGACCACGTGATGACGGTCGACAAGCAGCTCGGCGTCTGGCTGGCGACGCCGCGCTGATCGGCCGAGCGTGGGCGCGTGCTACCTTCGCCGCTCCCCGGAGGTCTGCCGATGAACCCCGCCCGACTCGCACCCGCACTGCTGCTCCTCGCCCTCGTCGGCTGCACGCAGGAGGACGCGGAGACGCCGATGGAGACGCCACCCGCGCCCTTCCGCGTCGCCACGTACAACGGCGGGCTCGCGAAGGGCTTCGTGCCCTACACCGACGAGCGGGCCGTCGCGACGACCGAGGCGATCGCGGCGCTCGACCTCGAGCTGCTCTGCGTCCAGGAGTTCTGGCGGCCGGAGGACGTCGCGCGGCTGCAGGCGGCCGCGGCGGCGAACCTGCCGAACCAGCACTTCCTCGCGCCCGATCCGGGCGATCCCGGCGTGGCGGGTCCGCCCTGCAGCGACACCGAGCTCGATCCCCTGCAGAGCTGCGCAGAGGCGGCGTGCGCAGAGGTGAACGCCGACGGCCTCGCCGGCTGCATCCTCGGCAGCTGCAACCCGGAGTTCTCCGCGACGAGCGGGGAATGCAGCGGCTGCCTCGCGGCCAACATCGGCGGCACCTTCAACGACATCCGCTTCAGCTGCACCAACAGCGCGAGCGGCGGCTACGCGTACGGCGGCTCGTTCGGCATCGGCCTGCTCACGAGCGCAGAGGTGCTCGAGGAGGGCCAGCTGGTCTTTGCGTCGAGCTACAACCGCCGCGCGGTGCTCTTCAGCCGCGTGAAGACGAGCCTCGGCGAGCTCAACGTCTTCTGCACGCACCTCTCGGCGGTCTTCGGTGACATCCCGCACCCCGACGAGGCGACCGGGATGACGTGGGTGGCGGAGCAGGCGCTGCAGATCGACGAGATGATCGCGTTCGCTGAGGCGAAGGCCGCGGGCGGGCCGATCCTGCTGCTCGGCGACCTGAACACCGGGCCCGAGAGGCCGGGCATCGCGGCGGAGGCGCCCGCGAACTACGCGCGCTTCGAGCCGGCCGGCTACAGCAGCGAATACCTCGCCCAGGCGTCGCCCCGATGCACCTTCTGTGCGGACAACCTGCTCGTCGGCGGCGCGGACGACGCGACCTCCGTGATCATCGACCACATCCTCACGAAGGGCGTCACCGCCACGGTCTCGACCGAGCGGATCCTGACCGCGCCGATCGAGCTCACGGTCGGCGGCGAGCCGACGAACGCACACCTGTCCGATCACTTCGGCCTGCAGGCGACGCTCACCGCGAAGTGACGATCAGGCCCGGGCCGCGCCGCCCCGCACGAGCTGCCGGACGGCGCCCTCGAGCCCCGCGATCGTCAGCGGATACATCGGCCAGAGCCCGCGCAGCACGCGGGTGGTCACCGCATACCACTCGCTCTCCGGCAGCGGGTTGAGCCATGCCGTTCGCTCGAAGTGGCCGCGCAGCAGCCGCAGCCACTCGAGGCCCGGCGTCTGGTTGGGCCGCGCCCAGTCCATCGAGCCGCCGCGCTCCAGCAGCTCCCAGGGATGCATCGCGGCGTCTCCGACGATCACGAGCTTCTCGCTGCGGTCGGAGGTCCCGATCAGCTCCGAGACCGGCACGGGCTGGCGGAAGCGCTCGTCCTCGTAGACGTGCTCGTAGACACAGTTGTGGAAGTAGAAGGCGCGAAAGCGCGCGAACCGTCCGTTCCGGGACGCCGCCGTGAAGAGTCGCTCGACGAGGTGGGTGTGCTCGTCCATGGAGCCGCCCACGTCCATCAGCAGCGTCACCTTCGTGCGGTTGCGGCGCAGCGGGCGCTGCACGACCTCGATGTCTCCCAGGTTTCGGGCCGTCGCCTCGATCGTGCCGTCCAGATCCAGCTCGATCGGCGCGCCGTCCCGCCCGAGATCCCGCAGCAGGCGCAGCGCCAGATCGATCTGCCGCACGTCGAGCACGAGGTCCTTGCGGTAGGCGCGGAAGCGGCGCTCTTCGGCGACCTGCACCGCGCTCTTCCCGCCGCCCTCGCCGAGCCGGATCCCGGCCGGGTGACGGCCGCCGCGGCCGAAGGGAGAGGTCCCGCCCGTGCCGATCCACTTGCTGCCGCCGTCGTGCCGCTCCTTCTGCTCCTGCAGCCGCTTGCGGAAGAGCTCCCGCAGCTCGTCGAGCGGCAGCCCGGTCAGCTTTGCCAGCTCCTCCGGCGGGAGCGACCGCTGGTTCTTCGCGTCCTTGAGCCAGTCGCGCAGCTCGTCCACGAGCGCCAGCGCGTCGCTCGTCGCGCCGCGGAAGGTGTGCGCGAAGGCGGTGTCGAAGGCGTCGAAGCGCGCCACGTCCTTCACCAGACACGCGCGGGCCAGGTGATAGAAGCCGTCGAGCGAGCTCTCGTGCAGGCCGAGCGCGAGCGCCTTCATCAGCCCGAGCCACTCCTGGCTCGAGACCGCGACCCCGCGCCGGCGCAGCTCATACAGAAACTCGACGAGCACCGCTACGCCCGGGCCGTGATCGTCGCGAGGTCCTGCTCGGTCTTGAGCAGCGCGCCCAGGAACGGCAGGCCTCCCCCGACGCGCGCGAGATCGACGCCCGACCGCCGCAGCGCCGCGATCCAGTCGATCAGCTCGCTCGTGGAGGGCTTCTTGCGCAGGCGCGGGACGTCGCGCAGCTCATAGAAGAGCTCGAGCGCCTGGTCGAGCACGCGGGGCTCGAGCTCGGGGTGGTGGACCCGGATGATCTGCTTCATCTCGTCGGGCTTGGGGAACTCGATGAAGTGAAAGATGCATCGACGCAGGAACGCGTCCGGCAGCTCCTTCTCGGCGTTCGAGGTGATGAGCACGAACGGCCGGTGCTTCGCGACGATCGTCTCGCCGGTCTCGGCGATCGAGAAGCGCATCGCGTCGAGCTCGTGGAGCAGATCGTTGGGGAATTCGATGTCGGCCTTGTCGACCTCGTCGATGAGCAGCACGACGCGCTCCGGCGCCGCGAGCGCGCGGCCGAGCGGCCCGTGTTTGAGGTACTTGCGTACGTCCCGCACGTCGGAGTCGCCGAAGCGGCTGTCGTGCAGCCGCGCGACGGCGTCGTAGACGTAGAGGCCGTCCTGCGCCTTCGTCGTCGACTTCACGTGCCACGTCAGCAACGGCAGGCCGAGGCCCTCCGCCACGCTCTCGGCGAGCAGGGTCTTGCCGGTGCCGGGCTCACCGCGCACCAGCAGCGGGCGCTCGAGCGCCCACGAGACGTTCACGGCGTGGCGCAGCGCCTCGGAGGCGATGTAGCGGGGCGTGCCCTGGAAGCGATCGAAGGAGGAGGGAGTGCTCATCGCGGCTACTATAGCGGCGCCATCAGGCAGGTGCGGGTGGGCGATGCCCCCCGCGGGACGGGAGTGACGGACATGCGTCGTGTCTTGGTGATCGGTGCCGCCCTCGGGGCCTTCGGGTGCAACGCGGCCGAGGAGGAGCCACCCGCGGAGGAGAACGCCCCGCCGACCTGCGCGGAGGGGGAGTGGCGCCTGAAGGGCTCGCTCAACGGCGTCCCGGTCGACGAGGCGCACGCCATCACGCCGCCGCACCGCCTCGTGAACGTCGAGGGTGGCTCGCGCGGCAGCCTCGAGCTCGAGGGCGTCGACGGCTATCTCCACGTGACCTTCCCGGATCGGCTCACGCCCTCGGGGAGCGTGCCGGCGTCGGTGGAGATCCGGGTCTCGGTCCCGAGCGTGACCTGGCTGGACAACTGCGCGCAGAGCCCGACGGCCGATCCTTCGACGCTCGCGCTCGACGAGGACTCCGGGGGCGGCACCTTCACCGCGCGCTCGCTGCAGTCGATGGACGCCGGCGGCGGCTGCGGCGCGTCGATCGAGGGCGAGCTCGAGGGCTGCTTCCGCTTCCCCTGACGGAGGTTTCAATCGACCTCGAGCGCGACGCCGCCGAGCGCGTGGAGCCGGCCGTTGATCTGCAGCTCGACGGGGTGCAGGCCCGAGCGCAGCCGGCGGATCGAGCGGTGGACGAGCGGCAGGCGGAGCGCGATCTCCCGTGAGGCCCCCGGCGGGAGGTCGAAGCGCGCGAGCTTGAAGACCTTCGGGCAGAGAGCGCGCGCGCCGACGAACTGCACGCGCACGTCGACGATCACGTGAACGGGTCTGGCACCCGGGTTCTCGACGCGGCCCTGCACCGTGAGCGCGTCGCCCAGTCGCGCGCGCGCAGGTGAGAGCCGCGCCTCCACCGTGAGCGCCGAGTCGTCCACGCCGAGCAGCGCCAGCGCCTCGGGCGCGCCCCGCTTCACGAGCGTGCGCAGGCCGTGCTCGACGAGTCGCCTGCGTTGCGTCGACGCGCCGCGCAGCCAGCCGCGGCAGAGCTGTACGACGCGGGCCGGGTGGTCCTTCGCCACGTCGTTGAGGTGGTTGCCGACCGAACGCCGGACATAGTCCGACGGGTCGTCGCGCAGCCGGGTGCAGAGCGCGAGGCCGGGGCCCGGATCTTCGAGCAGCCACGGCACGCGGCGGCCCCACGGCAGGCGCGGCCTCGTGCCCTCCGAGCAGAGTCGCCGGACGTGCGGGCTGGGATCGTCCGTCCACGTCCGGAGCGCGCGCAGGGTCTGGGCCGGGTGCTCGTGCAGGAGGGACCGGAGGCAGAATTCGCTGGAGAAGCGCTGCGTCAGCGCGTGGTTCGCGGCGAGCGCGGCGAGCAGATCCCGCGGACCGTGGCGCTCGAGGAATTCGGAGACGGGCAGGTAGAGGAAGTCGAAGCCGGTCGTCTCCTCCATCGGCGGGCGCAGCGCGCGGACGAGCTGGTCGAACGCGGCCGCAGGGGAGGAGGGAAGGGTCGCCTCGAGCGCGTCGGCGATGTGGCGGGCCCGCGCCTTGAGCTCCTTCGCCTGCAGGCC
>CAYHCR010000312.1:0-5248 GCA_964354895.1 uncultured Myxococcales bacterium
GGGCCCCCTTCACGATCTTCGCGAGGTGCTCGAGCAGCTCGAGCCGCAGCCACGCCTGCTCGAGATCCACGCCGATCGTGAGCGCGCCGTTGCCCGCGAGCAGCATCGCGTCGCGCTCGGCGGCGACGGTGAAGACGCCCTCCTCGGACGCCTTCGACTTCGGCATCGCGAACGGCACCGTCGGCACGCCTGCGCCGAGCGAGACGACGATCTCCGGAAGGACATTGACCTCGAGCGAGACGCCCGCGACGCCAAAGGACGTCGCGACGGGCGGGTGCGCGTGCAGCACGGCGCGAATCTCGGGGCGCGCGCGGTAGACGGCGAGGTGCAGGCCGAGCTCGGACGGCGGCTTGCGGCGGCCTTCGAGGACCTTGCCCTCCAGCGAGACCGTCACGAGGCCGGCGTCGTCGGTGTCGCGCTTGCTGATCGCGGTCGGCGTGATCAGGACGCGGTCACCGGGCAGCCGAACCGACGCGTTGCCGTCGTGGTTCGCGACGAAGCCCGCGGCGTGCAGTCGCCGGGAGTAGTCGACGAGCTGCGCCCGCAGGACCGGGACCGGGATCACCGGGTGACCTCGACCGCGTCGACGATGCCGACGATCGCCGAGCGGATCGGCAGGTCGGGCTTCTGAAAGAGCTGGCGGACCCCGGTGCCCTCGCGGAGCACGAGCACGAGATCCCCCTCGCCGGCTTGCGCTCGATCAACGGCGAGGAAGCTCCGGCCGAGCGGCGCCTGCTGCTCATCGACAGGCTGCACGACGAGCAGCGTCTGCCGATCGAAGGCGGGGTGGTGGACCGTCGCGACGACGGGCCCGAGCACGCGGCAGAGGATCACGGTCGGCCTCCGACCGAGACGTGGTCGACGATGCCGACGATCGCGGCGTCGACCGGAACGAACGAGGGGTCCAGCGCCAGCGCTGCCTCGCGGCTGCCGACCAGGTAGACCAGATCGCCCGTCCCGGCCCGGACCGTGTCGACCGCGACCTCCGCCAGCCCGGACGCGGCGAGCGTGTGATCCAGCGGCTGCACGACGAGCAGCTTCTGGCCGCCCATCCCCTCCACGATGCGGGTCGCGACCACCGTTCCGAGCACACGTCCGAGATACACGTCAGCCTCCCGAGCCGAGCACGAGCGGGAACTTCACCTCGAAGGGCTCGCCTTCGAACCGCGGGAAGATCATTCGCCTGGTGCGATCCTTGATGCAGGTGCCCATGTCCGACGACTCCATCGCGGGGTCGGAGAGCGACGCGGTCGTCACGATCCCGGAGGGGCCGATCGTCGCGGAGATCTCCACGCGGCCGCCCTTGAAGTTCGGGTTGCGGCGGATCGCGTCGTCGATGCAGCGCTTGTAGGCCCCGGCGTTGTCCGAGATCGTCTTGCCGACCGCCGCCTCATCGAGCGGGGCGTTGTCGAGCTTGGGCGCCTCGGTCTTCACCGAGACCTCGATCTTCGTCTCCTTCGGCTGGAGGCCATCGCCGAGCAGCGCGATGGCGAGCTTCTCCTCCTCGGAGGGGCCTCCGGCCGGCGTCGGCGCGTCCCGCTTGATCAGCGGATCGTCCTTCGGCGTCGGCGCGGGGCCGGAAGGATTGCGGGGCCCCGCCGCTTTGCCTGCGACGGCCGGCTTCGGCTTCTGATCGAGGCCGAGCAGCTTGTTGCGCAGCCCCTCCATGCCCTGCGCCGTCCAGATCCCCGGATCGGCGACGGGCTCGCCCTGCTCGTTGACCGGCACCTCCGGCAACACGAAGGACGGGGCGAACAGGAACAGCGCGAAGACGCCGACGAGCGCGCCGAGGATCGTCATCGAGATGATCGCGATGCGCTTGGTCTTGCCCTTCCGGTCGACGCCCGCCTGCGCCATGAAGAACCGCGTCTGCTCGCCCGGCGCCGGCGCCTCGAGGCCGGGCGCGTCGGGCACGTCGCCGAAGGGATCGACGGACGGGCCTGCTGCGAGCGGCGCGCCGCCCTTCGCGGGCCCCGCGGACGGCTCCTCCGGCTCGTCGTCGAAGAGATCCGCGACGCCCTTCCCGGCGGAAGGCTTCGGCGCGGGAGCGGCCGCGGGTTCAGCGTCAACGGGCGCGTGCTCGGGCGACTCGGGCCCGGGCGACTCGGGCTCGGGCGGCGCAGGTTCGGCCGCCCGTGGGAGTTCAGGGGCCGGCGCGGGTTCGATCTCGGGCACCGGCGGGGGCGCTGGAACCGTCCGGGGCGCGGCACGCAGCGGGGGTGGCTTCGCAGCCGACGGCGCAGGCGCGAAGAGCACACCGAGCGCCTCGACCTCGCCAGCGCGCTTCCAATCACCGAGCGCCTCGTGCCACACGAACGTGCGCGCCGAGACTTTGCCGCCGTGGACCTTCTCCGAGAGCGCGGAGGAGCGCCACGGCCCCTCCTGCTGCCCGTCGATCATCGCGAACCACTCGAGGTCGTCGTCCGGGAGCTTCACGCGCGGTGGAGGCGCGGGCGACGCCGGCGCGGCGCCGCCGAGGCCGAGCTTGTCCCCGCCAGCGAGCTTCTTGACCTCATCGACGCTCATCGCGCGCGTCGACTCGGAGTCGAACTCCGGCTCCGGCTCCGGCTCCGGTTGCTTGACGAGGATGACCGCGCCGCACTTCTTGCAGCGGATCTTCAGGACCTTGCCGCGGACCTTTTCGTCCGCGATCGAGTACTTGGTCTGGCAGCTGTCGCACGCAAAGCGCATCGGCTCGCCACCTTACAACATCGAGAGGAGGCGCTCGCGGATCTGCTTGCGACTCGGGTCGTCCGGCGCGAGCGGCAGCGCCCGCTCCCAGACCTCGGTCGCCTTCCGCCGGAAGCCCTTCTTCATGTAGAGCGCGCCGAGCGTCCGGAGCGCGTCGAGCGAGTCCGGCCGGAGCTCGAGCGCGCGCTCGAACGCCGCGATCGCGCCGTAATCGTCTCCCTGCTCCTGCGCGCACCGCGCGAGCGCGATGAGCAGCTTCGCGGAGAACGGCTCCTCGCGAACGGACTGCTCGAAGACGGCGCGGGCGTCCTGAAAGTTCCGCGCCTTGAACAGCTCGACGCCGCGCCGGTAGGCCTCGTCGGAGCGCGCGCTCGGCGCCTCCTGCGGCGGCCGCCCCGCGAGCAGCTCCGCGACGGTCCGAACGACCTCCTCGAGCCGGAAGGGCTTCTCGAGGTAGGCGTCGGCGCCGTAGCTCTCCTTGACGTCCTGCGCGAAGCGCCAACCGCGGTAGACGGCGCTCATCATGAGCACGGGCATCGTCGAGAACTGCCGCGCGCTCTTGACCTTCCGGCAGATCTCGAAGCCGTGGATCTCCGGCAGCATCGCGTCGAGCAGCAGGATGTGCGGGCGGAAGCTCTGCACCTTCTGCAGCGCCTCATTGCCGCGCATCGCGATCTCGACCTGGTAGCCCCTCGCCTCGAGCGCGTTGCGCAGGAGCAGGCAGATCGCCTCCTCGTCGTCGACCACGAGCACCCGTTGCGTGGCGAGCGCCTCGCCCGTCACGACCGGGATCGTGACGAGCGGCTCGTCCTCGTCCCCGAGCGAGTCGACGATCACCTCGATCGGCTCGGCCTCGAGGAGCTCCGCGTCCGGCACGACGGCGGCGATGACCGGGACACCAGCGCGATCGTCGGCGATACGCCGACCGGCGAGGTGCGCACGTCCGGCCGCAGCTGCGTCGTACGCCTTCGAGATCGTCTCGAGCAGCGGCCGCAGCAGCGCGACGTGAGGCACGACCTCTCGACCGGTCACGAAGCGGAGCTCGTCGAGCGCGGAGTGGTCGTTGACGTCGCTGACCGCGACCACGAGCCGCGCGTCGTCCGCCTCGAGCGCGAGCACGCGGTTCTCCAGCGCCACGCTCCGGGGGATCAGCGAGAGCGCGGCCAGGTTCAGGACGGTGTGCGAGAGATCGACGCCCGGCAGGCCATGCCGGAGCGCGAGCACCTCGACGAGCGCGGACTCCTCGGCGAGGCCCTCGGCGTACAGCTTCGAGAGCAGCCGCCCGGGCTTGGTCAGGACCGACTGCACGACCGCTGCGTCGACCACACCGCGATCGACGAGCAGCTGACCGACCTTCCGGCTCAAGCGAGACCTCCGCGCCTCGCGCGCGTCGCAGGGGAGCGGGACTCTACCGGCGCGCGCAGCGCCCCCTCAAGGAGTTCGCGCGGCCGCTTCGCCTTGACATCGCCGGGGCCGTCGTCGATCTTCCCGCGCCTTTCCTTTCCCGACACGTCTGCGCCCTGTCCGCGGAGCGCCCGATGAGCCCATCGAAGGACCTCGGCACGAAGTTCTCGTGCTGGAAGTGCAGCACCAAATTCTACGACCTCAACAAGGCCGTCCCGACCTGCCCGAAGTGCGGCACGGATCAGCGGGAGAGCCCCGCGCTCAAAGCGCCGGAGAAGGCCAAGAAGGCCCCCCGCGCTGCGGCTGCGCCCAAGCCGAAGGTCGTCGAACCGGCTGAGGCGGAGCTCGAAGATGCGGAGCCCGGGGCCGAAGCGGACGCGGACGAGGAAGAGGAGCCCTGACAGGCGCGCCGGCGCTGCAGGGCTCCGTCAGCATCGGGACGTGCGGCGCGCGATGGCGTGCTGCCACGTCCTCTCCGGACTTCGCCGCGTAGCCCTCTATCGGTTCGGCCTCGTTTGCGGCGGATGCGCGCGGCGCGGTCAGCGCTTCCGCGCGGTGCGTCCCGCCGGGCTGGGCGCGTCGGTCGAGGTCGAGAGCGCGGCGAGCCCTTCGATCACGCGCCGCAGCCGTTCCCACGAAGCGGCGTCGAGCGCCTGCTCTCCCGCAGGGCGCAACGCCGCCGTCGGCCGCCCGGTCGGCGCCGTCGACTCCACCATGTTCTTGAGCGTTCGACGGGCGACCACGGCGGAACGATAGCGCCGCCCGGTCCGCCTTGCACGCCAGAGGCTGTGGCCGGCGGAAGATCAGCGCACGGTCGCGAGGATCTTCGCCGCTTCGCCGGCGAGCTCGCCCTTGGGCTCGAGCTCCTGGTACCGGCGGGCGTACTCCTTGGCGATCTTCGCGAACTCCGGATCCTTCGCCCGGGTCGCCGCGATCCGCGCGATCAGCACGTAGGCCGGCGCGTAGCCGTCCCAGGCCTGCAGGGCCTTCTGGTAGTAGTCGTACGCCTGCTTCTCATCGCGCGCCGGGCCGTCGTCCCACACGCGGCCGAGCTCGCCGAGCGCCATCGCGTAGGTCTGGCCGATCGCGCCGAGGCCGTACGCCTTCAGGCCCGTCTCGAGCTGGTCCTTCGCCCTGGCGTGGTCCTTCTTCC
>CAYHCR010000313.1:0-5247 GCA_964354895.1 uncultured Myxococcales bacterium
CACGGCCGGCCCTCCCCCTCCCGCCCCCCTCTGGAGTCCGGGCCGCCTCCTCCCCGCGATCGGCCTCTCGAACGCGCCGGAGGCGAAGGCCGCGGCGCTCGCCGACGCCGATCCACCGCTCGCCGTGGCCGTCGGCCCGGGCGGCCGCGCGCTCGCCATCTCCGCCGTCTCGCGCGACGGGCTGATCGTCCACCCGATCGCCGGCTACGAGCTCGACGGCCGGCTCGCCTTCTTCGCCGTGACGATCCTGCTCCCTGGCGCCTCGCGCGACACGCCGTTCGCCGCGACGACGGAGGGCGCCGTCATCGCGGCCGCGCCGCTGCCCTCGCCGCTCACGGGCGACACGCCGCTCGAGCTGCCGGGGCCGGTGATCGCGCTCGTCGGCTTTGAAGGCGGGGTGCGCTGGACGCTGCCGCTGCCGAGCGGGCTCTGTGGCCTCACCGGAGATCGGAGCGGCGGCTTCTGGCTGCTCGCCGACGGGCGGGCGGAGCGGCGCAGCGCGACGGACGGGCGGCTGCTGGCGTCGGTCGAGATCGGCCGCTGCGGCCGGATCGCGGCGTCGGACGAGGGCGACGCCGTGCTGGTCTGGGACGAGCGCGAGGCGACGCTGGCGGGCGCGGGCGGGACGATCCACCGCGCGGTGCCAGCGCCCGAGGGGAGCGCGTTCGTCGCGGCCGAGGTGGGCGGTACGCTGGCGGTGCTGCGGCTCGCCGACGGGCGTGGGGCGCTGGCGCTACCCCGGGGCGGCGGGGACGCATTGCTGGTCAGCGCGGGCGCGCCGCACGCCGTGGCCACGAAGGGCGGCGCGAGGGTGGAGCTGCCGAAGGGCGAACGCGTCGACGCCGCGCTCGAGGTCCAGGGGCGCCTCGTCGTCGCGAGCGCGGATCACCTGCGCGCGTGGGCGGCCGACGGGACGGAGGAGCGCTCACTGGCGCTCTCGTGCCCCGGGGCCTCGACCGGCGCCGGGTGCCACGCGATCGGCGCGGCGGCGGCGCGGGGAGGACCCGCGTGGCTCGTGCTCGGGCGGCTCACGCCGGGACGCGCGGCTGGCGCGCCCCCGGATCTGGGCGGGGCCTGGCTCGTGGCGCTCGACCCGCGCGCCTTGACGGTGCGGTGGCGCGCGACGCTGCCTGCGTCGGTTCCGGCGGGCGTCGGCCGCGCGATGCTCTCGGGCCTGCGCGGGCCATGGCGCCACGAGGACGCGGTGCTCGCGTGGCGGACGGACGGCGGGCTCGGGTGGTGGCGGCCGTAGCGGCGCGGCGGGCAAGGACCCTCCGTCCGTACAGGCTTGCGCCTCACCGGTCACGCCGATCGCGCTCCGACGGCAAGCAGCGCTGGTCGCCGCCCCTACGGCACGTCGACGAAGCGCCCCCTCGACGGATCCAGCGCCCGGGTGCGCACCGACTGCAGGCCGTCGCCGTCGAGCTCGTACAGGGACCAGCGCGCCGAGCGATCGGGGCGGGGATCGGCGCGCGTCCCGCTCCCGGGGCAGAGGACCGGGACGCGATGGGCGCCGAGCGTGAGATCGAGCCGCATCTGCTTGTGCCGGTGGCCGTGCAGCACGACGCGCGCGCCCGCCGCCGCGAGCGCGTCCTCGACCGCGGAGGCGTCGACGAGCGGGGTCGGATCCTTCGGATCGAGCGCGCGCGCGTCGTCGTCGGAGAGGCGCAGGTGGTGGTGCAGCACGACCACGAGCAGGCGGCGCCGGACCTCCGGGTGCGAGGCGAGCGCGACGAGCCGGGCGAGCTGCTCGGCGCCGACGAACCCCTGCACGTCGGCGGGATCCTGCGTCGGATCGTGCGGCGACGAGTCGAGCGCGAGCAGCGCGATCCCGTCGGCCGGGAGGTGACAGAAGGGGTGACCGTCCGAGCCGAGCGCGCAGCGCGCGTGGTCGCCGAAGGAGGCGTCGAACCAGCGCTGCGCGACCGCGTCGGGGCGAAAGACGTCGTGGTTGCCGGGGATGACGGTGGCCGGCAGCCCGCCGAGGTGATGGTCGAGCCGGGCTCGCGCGACGGCGAACTCCGAACGCGCCCCGCTCTGCGTGAGATCGCCGCTGAGCACGAGGTGGTCGGGCCGCGCCGCCGCGATGTCGGCGAGCACGGCGTCGTAGTGGCCGAGCGGATGCTTGCGGAGCCGGACGCCGGTGGGGCCCGCTTCGCCGCCGTCGTAGCAGGCAGGGTCGCCGACGTGGACGTCGGTCAGGTGGGCGAGGCGCACGCGGGCAGGTTACTCGGCCTCGGGCGCGCGCCGCGAGGGGACCTCGAGGGGAGCGACGCTTCGCGCCCGCCCTAGTCGTCCCCGGGCGCGCGCCGCGTCGCCTTGATCGTCTTGCGGTGCGTCTTGGCCTGCAGGCGCCGCCGCTCGGCGCCTTTGCCCGGCTTCGTCGCCTTGCGGGGTTTCTTCACGATCATCAGCACGCGCAGCTTCTCTGCGAGCCGCTCGAAGGCGGTCGCGAGGTTCTGCAGGCGCGAGCGGGAGTCGGTCGAGACGACGCGCACGCCGCTGGGGCGGTGCACGAGGCGGATGGCGGTCTCGGTCTTGTTCTTGTGCTGGCCGCCGGGCCCACCGGAGCGGTAGGCCTCGACGTCGGTGTCGCGCGCCAGCCCCTCGGGGCTCACGTCCCAGGCAGGCGCCACGGCCGTTACTCCGTCTTGCTCTTGGACTTCGTCTTGCCCTTCGCCTTGCCGCCGGCGGCCTGACCGGGCTTGGGCTTCTTCTTGCCCGAGCTCTGGCCCTCGGCCTTGTCGCTCTTGCTCGCGGCGGCCGCGGCGTTCCCCTCCTTGGGGGCGGGCTCGTTCGCGGCGGCCACGGCGAGGCCGGGCAGCGCGAGGGAGAGGCACACGGCGGCGAGGGGGAAGAGGCGGGCCATCGGAGCTCCTTGCGCCCGCGGGTCTCTCGCGGCGGCGCGGACGAACGAAGGGGCGAAACCTAGCACGAGCGGCAGGCGTGACGACAGGCGGCTCCGGCGCGCCTCCGACGGCGGCGGCCGCACGGGATTCACGCCCCCGAAGAGGCGGGGGAGCCGGGCCGCCAGAGCGACGGATCGAGGTCGGGGAAGATCGGCGTGCGGGCCTCACGCGCGGCGACCATGGACTCCTCCACCGTGCCCGCGGCCAGCGCGTCGAGCAGGCCGTGGAACGCCGTCAGGTGATCGAGCAGGCGGCTCTTGGCGTAGCCGGTCGCGGTCCCGGTCGTGAGGATGAAGCTCCAGTCGGAGCTCTGCGCGAGCAGCAATTCGCGGCCGGCCTGCGCGAGCGCGCGGCGGGCGAGCGGCTCGTCGACCGCCCCCCGGCCGACCGTCGCGATGAGCCGCTCGGCCGCCTTGCGCAGCGGCGGCAGGACGCGGTCGTTGCGGGGATCGAGCCAGACGCCGGCGTAGCCGCCCGCGCCCCATGAGCAGAGCGGCGGCTGCGCGGTGGCCTGCGCCGGCTCCTCGCGCAGCACGTCCGAGGCGGTCGCGAGCCGCAGGGCCCCGCCCGTCCGCGCCACGTTCCGGACGACGTGCTCGAGGAAGTGAGGCCCCTCGAGCCACCAGTGACCGAAGAGCTCCGCGTCGTAGGGCGCGACGATCGTCGCGGTGCGGCCCGCGAGGAACGGCTCGATCCGCTCGAGCTGGCCGAGCCGGCTGCCGACGAAGTGGACGGCGTGCTGCTCGGCGCGCGCGAAGGCGACGTCGGGCTCGTAGAACGCCTTGAAGGAACCTTTGCCGGTGATCCGGTGGTACTTGAAGCCGGTGTTCTTGCGCGCGCCGTCGGGCTGCACCCACCTGCGGACCTGCTCGAGCGGCAGATCGAAGCCGAGGTCCCGGTAGAACTCGCGGTAGACGGGATCGCCGGGGTAGCCGATCACGCCGCTCCAGACCTGCTCGCTGCTCTCGGCGTCGCGGCCGAACGCGGCGACCCCGCTCGGCGTGTAGATCGGCGCGTAGGGCCCGAGCCGCGGGCGGGGCGTGGCGTCGGCGACGCCGTGACCGTCCACGAAGAAGTAACGCAGCCCCTGCTCGGCGAGCAGCGCGTCGAGCCCCGGCACGTAGCCGCACTCCGGCAGCCAGATGCCGCGCGGATCGCGGCCAAGGAGGCGGCGGTGCGTCGCGCAGCCGACGGCGAGCTGGGCGCGGACCGCCTCGCGCTGGGTCCAGAGATTCGGCAGGAAGCCGTGCGTCGCGGCGCAGGTGATCAGCTCGAGCACGCCCGCGTCCTCGAGCGCGGCGAACGCGGAGACCAGATCGCGGCGGTGCGTCCCCACGAACTGCTCGCGGCAGGCGCGCGCGTGCTCCCCGTAGAACCGCGCGAGGCGCTGCTCGGCGGGCCGGCCGCGGGTGCGGACGAGCTCCGCGTCGCCGAGCGCGATGAGGCCCTCGAGGTGCCGCTCGTAGCGCGCGATCAGCAGCTCGTCGCGCAACATCGAGAGCAGCGTCGGCGAGAGCGTCATCGACGCGCGCACCGGCACCCCGTCGGCCGCGAGGCGCCCGAAGGCGTTCAACAGCGGCAGGTAGGTCTCGGTGATCGCCTCGAAGAGCCAGTCCTCCTCGAGGAAGTGCTCGTGCTCCGGATGGCGCACCCACGGCAGGTGGGCGTGCAGGTGCAGGAGCAGGCGGCCGGCCATCGTCAGCGCGGCTTCGCGAGGCCGTCGGAGGAGGCGTCCGCGGCGCGGCCGGCGAGATAACCGCGCACGACGCCTTCGGAGGCGCCGACGCGGCGGACGGAGAAGAAGACGCCCGCGGGCTCGCGCGGAGGCGGAGGGCCGGCCTCGGAGGAGCTCGTGGCGCTCACCGGCGCGTGGGGCGGCGGGAGAGCGGCGGCGCGGTGCTGGGCCGCCGGCGCCGGCGCGACCTCGGCGGCCGACGGCGCAGCGTCGTGCAGCGCTGCGGCGTGCAGCGTGGCGGCTGTCGGGACCACGAGGGGCGGCGGCGCGAGCAGCGCGCTCGGGCGGGCGAGCGGCAGTCCCCAGGCCACGGTCGCCTCGCCGTTGGAGCGGCGGCTGGGTGAGATCGCGGGCATCAACCAGATCACCTCGACCTCGACCCTCGGCACTACCAGCATCCAGCTCCAATTCGACATCGGCCGCAACATCGACAAGGCCGCTCGCGACGTGCAGGCGGCGATCAACGCCGCGATGGTGGACCTGCCGAGCGACCTGCCGACGCTGCCGCGCTTCCGCAAGGCGAATACTGCCGGTGCGCCTGTCTTCGTGCTGGCGCTGACCTCGAAGACGCTGTCGGCAAGCGCTATCTACGACGTCGCCGAC
>CAYHCR010000314.1:0-5243 GCA_964354895.1 uncultured Myxococcales bacterium
CCTGCGCCTGCACCTGCAGGATCCCGACGGTCACGTCCGCTCCCGCGTGTTCGCCGCGCTCGTGGGCCTGCGCGAGCGGCTCGCCGCGCCGCCGGAGACCGCCGCGCTCGTCGAGCGGCTCGTGCGCCGCGAGCTGGCGGAGGCCGCGCGGCTGGCGGCCTCGGTGGGCGCGCTCTCCCCGGGCCAGCGCACGCCGCTCGTCACCGTGACGGCCGAGCTGCGGCTGCGGCGCGCGGTGCTCCGCGCGCTCCACGCGCTCGCGCTCCGTCACGATCCGTCCGCGCTGCGGCTCGCGCGCGCGGGGCTCGATCGGCCGAGCCGGCGCTCGAGCGCGCTGGAGATCATCGACGCCCTCGTCGAGCCGGCGATCCGCCCGGAGCTGCTGCGACTGCTCGAGGCGGCGCCGGACGTCGAGAAGGTCGCAAAGCTGTACGTTGGCCCGCGCCCCGAGCCGCTCGCGTGGCTCGTGGCGGAGAGCGCGCACCCGAACCCGGTCTTCGCCGCGGTCGCGCTGCAGGCGCTCGGCGCGGGTGGGGCGCGGGAGCAGGCGCCGCTGCTGCTGGAGCGGCTCGCGTCGCCCGAGCCGCTGGTCCGGGAGGCGGCGCTGCAGGCGCTGGCGCGGGTCGATCGCGACGCAGCCGTGCAGGCGGCCCTCCGGTTGAGGCAGGATCCGGACCGCTCGGTGCGGAGATCGGCCGACCGGATCGGGGAGGACGTCGTGCACGGAGCGCTCGAACGGGTCCTGCTGCTCAAGAGCACGCCGCTCTTCGCGAAGCTCCCGGTCGAGGAGCTCGCCCCGCTCGCGCGCGCGGCGGAGGAGCGCTCGGCGCGCGCCGGCGAGACGATCTGCGCGGAGGGCGAGCTCGGCGACGAGCTCTTCGTGATCCTGACGGGTCGCGTCGAGGTGCTGCACCAGGGCGAGCGGGTCTCCGTGCTCGGCCCGGGCGAGGCGTTCGGCGAGCTCTCGGTCCTCGACGCCGAGCCGCGCAGCGCGACGGTCCGCGCGCTCGAGCCGACCGAGCTGCTCGCGATCGGGAGCGACGAATTCTATGCAGTGCTCCACGAGCAGGGCGAGCTCGCAGAGGGCATCATCCGGCTGTTGACGACGCGGCTGCGCGAGGCGAACGCCCCGCGCCCCGCCGGGAGGTAGGTCATGTGGGAGTCGGCGGAGCTGCAGCACGAGCTGGACAAGGCGACCTTCGACAAGGAGGAGCAGCGGCTCCGAGAGGAGCTGCTGGCCGCGCAGTACGACGTGCTCGAGTCGAAGCGACGCGCACTCCTGATCGTCGTCGCGGGCGCGGACGGCGCCGGGAAAGGCGAGACGGTCAACCTGCTCAATTCGTGGCTCGATCCGCGGCACGTCCGCACCTGGGGCTTCGGCCCGCCCACCGACGAGGAGGCCCGCCACCCGACCTTCTGGCGCTACTGGCGGCTGCTGCCGCCGCGCGGGCAGACCGGCGTCTTCTTCGGCAGCTGGTACACGGAGCCGATCCAGGGGCGCGTCTTCGGGAAGCACAGCAACAAGGACCTCGAGCGATCGCTCGAGCGGATCAACCGGTTCGAGGAGATGCTCCGCGACGAGGACGTCGTGGTGCTCAAGCTCTGGTTTCACCTGAGCCGGCAGCAGCAGAAGAAGCGGCTGCAGACGCTCGAGAAGGACAAGCGCACCCGCTGGCGCGTGACCGCCCAGGACTGGAAGGGCTTCGCGAAGTACGACGAGTACCGCGCGGTCTGCGGGAAAGCGCTGCGGATCACCTCGACCGAGAACGCGCCGTGGACGATCGTGCCGGGCAACAACGAGCGGTACCGCTCGGTCGTCGTGGGCCAGGCCGTGCTCGACGCGCTCCGGCTCGCCAACGACGCGAACCCGACGCGCGCGAGCCACCCGCCCCCGCTCCCGAAGCCGCCGCCGGACGGCAAGGACGTCCTCTCGCAGATGCCGCGGCGCAAGGCGCTCAAGAAGGAGGCCTACGAGGAGGCGCTGGAGAAGTGGCAGGGCCGCATCGCGACTGCGCTGCGCAGCGACAAGTTCCGCGGGCGCTCGCTCATCTGCGTCTTCGAGGGGGCGGACGCGGCGGGCAAAGGCGGCACGATCCGTCGGCTCACGGCCGCGCTCGACGCCCGGACCTACGCGGTCCACCCGGTCGCGGCGCCGACGGAGGAGGAGAAGCGGCAGCCCTACCTCTGGCGCTTCTGGCGCCACATCCCGCGCCGCGGCCGCGTCGCGATCTTCGACCGCTCCTGGTACGGGCGCGTGCTCGTCGAGCGCGTCGAGGGCTTCTGCGGCGAGGCCGACTGGATGCGGGCGTACGGGGAGATCAACGACTTCGAGTCCCAGCTCGTCGACGCGGGCGCGGTCGTCGCGAAGCTCTGGCTCCACATCGATCCCGACACGCAGCTCGCGCGCTTCAAGGCCCGCGAGCAGACGGTCTACAAGCGCTTCAAGATCGGCGCGGAGGACTACCGCAACCGCAAGAAGGGCCACCTCTACGCGCGCGCCGTCCACGACATGGTCGAGCGCACGAGCACCGAGATCGCGCCCTGGGCGATCATCGACGCCAACGACAAGCTCAACGCGCGCGTCGAGTCGCTCAAGGCGATCGCCAGGACCCTGCAGCGCGCGATCGGCGAGGCGTGACGGGGGCGCTCCTGCTGGTGCTCCTGCTGGGCGGCGCGCCGCTCACCGCGCCCCGTGTCGCCGACTGTCTGGCACAACTGCCCGACGCGTTGCCTCCGCCCGCGCGGCTCTGTGTCCGCGCGGCCGTCCTCGCGTCGCTCGAGGCGCCGGGGGAGCGCCACCTCGCGCTGCTCGTCGATCTCCCCGCCGATCCGGCGCGGCGGGGCCTCTTCGTCTACCGGGTGCGCGGCCGCGCCCTCGTGCCGCGCTTTCTGGGAACGGGCTTCCCGGAGCGCGCGCTCACCGGGCTCGCCACCGACGGCGACGCGCTGCTGGTGCAGACCGATCGAGGCCCGCTGCGCTGCCGATTGCAGAACTTTCCGCTCGTCTGTGAGGAGGCCTCTCGATGATCGCCGCGACGCTCGCGCTGCTGCTGTGTGCGGCCCCCGGGCTCTCGGGCGTGGTGAAGGCCGAGAAGGCCGGGGCGCTCTCCCCGGAGGCGAAGGCCGCGCTCGCGACGGACGGCAGCGTCGTCGTCGCGGGGACGGAGCCGCATTTCTTCGCGCTGTACGATCGCAACGCCTACGAGGGCCTCCCGAGCTTCGTGACGGCAGACGCAGTGCTGCACCTCGCGCACCTCCGCCTCGACGCCCGGCTCGCGCGGCTCGAGCAGGAGCGGGCGCTGCCGGCGCTGCGCCGCTTCGCGACGCTCCAGCGGGACGCGGCGCTGGCAGAACTTCCATCCAGCGGGCCGATCCCTGCGGGCGTGCTCCGCCTCGCCGCGCTGCACGCCACCGCCGTCGCGCTCCTCGAGGAGCCGCCGCCGCCGGTCGATCCGCGGCTCGCGGCGATCGTGGAGGGAGAGCTCCGGGCGCTCCTGCGCGCCGACGGGGTGGGCGCCTCGCCGCTGTGCGACGGGCCGCTCGATCGGACGCGCTTCCGGCCGCGCGGCCACTACGCCAACTGGCTCTCCGGCTACTTCCGCGCCGCGACGCTCTACGCCAGCTGCGGGCCGCGCCTGGACACGCCCGAAGGGCTCGCGCTCGCGCTGCGCGCCGCTGCCCACGCCTCGAGCCCGGCTGCGCGGGAGGCGCTGCAGACCGTCCGGGAGATCGCCGCTGAGCTCGCCGGCGCGGCGGACGACGGCCTCGGCGCGCTGGCGGGCCCCGGCGCCGCCGCGCTCCGAACGCGCCTGCGCCTCACGCCCGAGGGGCCGGCCCCGACGCCAGCAGAGCTGTCTGTGCTCGCCGCGAACCCCGTCCTGCGTCGGCGGAACTTCCGCTGGTTGCCGGAGGCCGCACCGCCGGACGCCGCGCTCTTCCTGCGCACGACCTCGCCCGCCCGCCCGCTCCCGTCCGCGCTCGACTGGCTCGCCGCCGCAGGCGTGCCCGCCGCGCGGCGACACCTCGCGCCCGAGCTCGCCCGTCTCCCCGGGTTGGAGGCCTCCCTCTCGACGCCGCTGCCGGCGGGTGGCGGGCTCTATGGGCGCTGGCTCGCGCTGCTCGGACGCTTCGCGCAGCCGCCGGCCGACGATCACCCCGCGTTCGAGCGGACCGATCGCTGGGCGGATCGGCTCTGCGTCAGCGCGGCGGGCTCCTGGGTCGAGCTCCGCCACGACACGCTGCTCTACGTGCGGCAGCCGCTGGTGATGATGCAGGGCGGACACCCGGCGGAGCTGCCCGCGGTGAAGGCCGGCGGCTACGTGGAGCCGCGGCCGGAGCTCTACCGCGGCGTGCTCGAGCTGCTCGACGGCCTCGATCGGCTCGACGGCGCTGCGACCTCCGAGGCGCCGCTGCGCGAGCTGCTCACGTTCCTGACGCGCCTCTCCGAGCAGGAGCTCGCGGGACGTCCCTTCGCCCCGGCGGACGACGAGCGGCTGCGGGGGATCGGCGCCGAGCTGGAGAAGCTCACGCGCGGCCGCGCCGATCGGCTCCCCGATCAGGCGATGACCGTGGACGTCGCGGGCGTCGCGGACGAGGGGGGCCGCGTGACGAGCCTGCAGGTGGGCGTCGGCGCGATCGACGAGCTCTGGGTGATCGTGCCGCGCGCGGGCAAGCGGCTGCTGACCCGCGGCGCGGTCTTCTCGTACTACGAGTCTCAGAGCGCGACGCGGCTCACCGACGGAGAGTTCGCGGAGCTGCTGCGCAGCCGGCGCGCGGTGCGGCCTGCGTGGGCGACGCCGCTGCCGGCCCGCCCGCGCGCGAAGCACTGACCCTCAGGCGCCCCGCGCCACCACGCGCTCATACGCCGGCAGCGTCAGGAACTCCGCGAGCTCGGTCTGCGCGCAGAGCTGCCCGAAGAGCTCACGCGCCTCGGTCGCCCGGCTCGCGAGGAAGGCCGCGTCGCCGAGCTCCCGGCGGATCCCCTGCAGCTCCTCGTCGAGGATCCGCGTCAGCCGCGCGTCCGTCAGCGGCGTGCCGTCCACCACCGCCTTGTGCGCGCGCCACTGCCAGATCTGCACCCGGCAGATCTCCGCCGTCGCCGCGTCCTCCATCAGGTCGTAGAGCGGCACGCAGCCGTTGCCGTCGAGCCACGCGGCCAGGTACCGGATCGCCACGCGGCAGCCGTGCCGCAGCCCGAGCTCGGTGCGCGGCCCGTCCGGGACCGAGAGCAGCTCTGCGCGCGA
>CAYHCR010000315.1:0-5193 GCA_964354895.1 uncultured Myxococcales bacterium
AAGCACGCCGCCGCCGCGAACGCCGCAGGACTTCCCATCGTGCTGCTCGCGCCGCCGGATCTGCGCCGGCCGACCTTCGATCTGCTCTCGCGCTTCGTCCCGGAGCTCAACGTCATCTCGGCCCGCGAGCTCGTCGCGGGCACCACGGTCGAACCAGCCGGCACCGTCTCGCTCGGCGCCGCGCGCAACGCGGCCTGAACGCGCTGTCTCTCTGCCGGCGCCCCTGCGCCGCACCGTTTGTCTGCCGGCGCCCCTGCGCCGCACGCTGCTGAGGAGAGTTCATGGAGGGCACCCGTACCTTCCGCGGCCCCGACACCCGCACCGCGCTCGCCGCCGTGAAGGCGGCGCTCGGGCCCGACGCGATCATCGTCTCCACCCGCGACGTCGGCGGCGGGCTCATGCGCCGCAGCGAGGTCGAGGTCACCGCCGGCCTGCCCAACTGGAGCCCCGAGGAGCCGGCGCCGCCGTCGCCCTCCTCCCGCAACGCCACCGTCGGCCGCCCCGCGTTCCTGGCGAACCAGGCGGCCGGCGCGCTCGCGGGCGCCTCGATGGGCGAGCTGCAGCGGCTCGTCGAGGAGACGCGGGACGTCCTGCGTGCAGCTGCGCTGCAGGCCGGCCGCTCGCCGCTGCCGGGCCGCGCCGCTGCGATCTGGGAGCGGCTCGTCGAGCGCGGCCTCGAGGAGAAGCTCGCCGACGAGCTCGTCCGCTTCGCGATGGAGGACGCCGCCACGCCCGGCGCGCTCTCGCTGGAGACCGCCGTCCGCGCCGCCCTCGCCGATCGACTCGTGGCCGCGCGCGCGCCCTGGCTGCCCGGCCCGCGCCGCGTCATCGCGCTGGTGGGCCCGACCGGTGTGGGGAAGACGACCACCGCCGCCAAGATCGCGGCGAAGGCCGTGCTCGAGGGCGGCCAGCGCGTCGCACTCCTGACGATCGACACCTACCGGATCGGTGGCGCGGACCACCTGCGCCGCTACGGCGACATCCTCGGGGTGCCTGTGGGCGTCGCCCGCTCGTCGGACGAGCTGCAGGCGCTGCTCGTGCGCTCCTCCGCCGACCTCGTGCTCGTCGACACCGCAGGCCGCTCCACGAACGAGACGATCGCTGCGCAGGGCGCGATCCTGGCCTCGATCCAGGGCCTGCAGACCTACCTCGTCGCGAGCGCCGCCGGCGGACCGCGGGATCTCGCCCGCGTCGCGGAGCGCTTCGCCGGGCTCAAGCCGTCGCGGCTCATCTTCACCAAGCTCGACGAGGCGGCGACCCCGGGGTCGATCCTGGCAGCGACCTGTCGCATCCGCCGGCCCGTCGCGTGCATCACGGATGGGCAGCGGGTTCCGGAGGACCTCCACGCAGCAGAGCCCGAGCGGCTCGTGGAGCTGGTCCTGGGTCCGGCAACCCCCGGTGCGGAGAGCGTTTCCGCGAGGAGCGAACGTGGATCAGGCAGATAGCCTCCGCCAGCTCGTCGCCGAGCAGGGCCGGAAGTACCCGCTCCGCGTCATCGCCGTGACGAGCGGCAAGGGCGGCGTCGGCAAGTCGAACATCGCCGCCAACCTCGCGGTCGTCGCCGCGAAGTCCGGCCAGCGCGTGCTCGTGCTCGATGCAGACCTCGGCCTCGCGAACGTCGAGATCCTGTATGGGCTTCGACCGCGCTACCACCTCGGCCACCTGCTCGAGGGCTCGGTCCCCCTCGAGCAGATCCTCGCCGTCGGCCCCGCCGGCGTGCGCGTGCTCCCCGCAGGCTCGGGCCTCCAGGAGCTCACCAAGCTCGACGAGGCCCAGCGGCTCCGCGTCGTGACCGCGCTCGACGAGCTGACCGACGACGTCGACCTGCTGCTGATCGATACGGGCGCGGGCATCGGCGACAACGTCCTGTTCTTCTCGGGCGCGGCCCAGGAATCGCTGCTGATCGTGACCACCGAGGCGACGAGCCTCACGGACGCCTACGCCTCCGTGAAGGTCCTCACGCAGCAGGCGGGCGTCTCGAACTTCGCGATCGTCGTGAACCAGGCGCCCAACGAGGCGACCGCGCGCGACGTCTTCGAGAAGCTCTCCAAGGTGACCGCCCGCTTCCTCTCCGCGAAGACCCGCTACCTCGGCTGGATCCCGCGCGACGAGAACCTCCACCGCGCCGTCCTCGCGCAGCGGCCGCTCGTCGAGCTCTTCCCGCAGTCGCCCTCCGCTCGCGCGATCACCGCGCTGTGCAGCCGGCTGCTGGATGAACCGCCGAGCGCAGAGCTGCACGGCGGCTTGAAGTTCCTCTGGCAGCGCCTGATGCGTGAGTCTCGGGCGGAGGTCGGCTGACCGATGCGTCGCGCCGTCGCCAGCTACGAGCCGTTGCCGACGGGCGCCTCCGACGAGGAGCTCATCCGGAAATACGCGTGGCTCGTGACCCGCGTGGCCCGGCGCATCGCGATGCGCACGGGCATCTCGAGCCTCGCCGACGACCTCTGGAGCGCCGGCGCGCTCGGGCTGCTCGAGGCCGCGCACCGCTTCGACGCAGGCCGCGCGGCGCGCTTCGAGAGCTTCGCGGAGCACCGGATCCGGGGCGCGATGCTCGACGAGCTGCGAAGGCTCGATCATCTCCCACGGCGGCTGCGCGATCGGACCGACGACATCGCGAAGGTGCGCCAGCGGCTCCACCACGAGCTCAAGCGCGAGCCGGAGCCGTCGGAGATCGCGCTCGCCGCGGAGATCACGGTCGAGGAGCTCGGCGAGCTCGACGGGCTCGTCGCGCAGCCGCTCGACGCGCTCGAGCTGCCCCTGCCCCACCACGGCCCGAGCCCCGAGGAGTCCGCGACGAACACGCGCGCCTCCGCAAAGCTGGTCGCCGCGATCGCCGCGCTGCCGGAGCGGCTGCAGCTGCTGCTCGGCCTGCACTACGAGGAGGGGCTGACCTACCGCGAGATCGCCAAGCTCCTCGGCGTCTCCGAGCCACGCGTCTGCCAGCTGCACGGCGACGCGGTGGCGAAGCTGAAGGTCGCGCTGACCGAGGCGTGAAGCGCGCCCGGCGAGGTGGACGCCAGCCAGCGCGGGCGACGATCAGCGCCCGGTGAAGCGCGGCGGCCGCTTCTCGCGCAGTGCCTGCAATCCTTCCTTCGCGTCCTCGGACGCGTAGGAGGCGAGCCGCTCGGCCTCGAGCGCGGCCGGCACCGCGGCGTGCGGCGGCAGGCCGAAGAGGTGCTTCATCCCTCGCAGCGCGCCCGGCGCGAGCGCGGCGATCTGCGCGGCGAGCCCGCGCGCGGCGGCCAGCGCCTCGCCCGGCGCGACGAGCGCGGTCACGAGCCCCAGGCGATCCGCGTCGGCCGCGTCGATGGGCGCTGCGGTGAGCACGAGGCGCTTCGCCGCCGAGAGCCCGACGAGCCGCTCGAGCCGCTGCAGTCCTTCCCGCGGATAGACGATCCCGAGCCTCGCCGGCGGCATCGAGAAGCGCGCCTCGCGGGAGACCACGCGCAGATCGCAGGCCGCCGCGAGCATGAAGCCCGCGCCGTACGCCGGCCCCTCGATCGCGGCGATCACCGGGCACGGGATCGCCTCGAGCGCGGCGGCGGCGGCCTCGACGTCGTGATCGGGCGCGCGCTCGCCCGGCGCGACCGGGCGCAGGAACGAGAGGTCGTAGCCGGCCGAGAACGCGCCGCCCGCGCCGGTGAGCAGCACGCACCGCGCGTCGTCGACGGAGTCGCAGAACTGCACGAGCCCCGCGAGCAGCGCCGGCGTCAGCGCGTTCTTCCGCGTCGGCCGATCGAGCGTGATCGTGACGAGCGCGCCGTCGCGGGCGACGGAGAGCCCGTCGATCAACCGATCACCACGAGGACGTCGCCCTCCTGCACCGACTGCGCCTCCTTGCACCTCACCTCGGTGACGGTGCCGGCGGCGGGCGCCTCGACGGGCATCTCCATCTTCATCGACTCGATGATCACGAGCACGTCGCCCTCGACGACGGCGTCGCCGACCTTCTTCTCGATCTTCCAGACGGTGCCGGTGATGTGTGCGGGGACGTCGGTGGCCATGTCGGGCTCCTTCAGGGCCTGGCGTGCTTCTCCAGGAACTTGGTGTCGAGCTCGCCGCGCGCGAAGGCGTCGGACGAGAGGATGCGTTCGTGCAGCGCGAGGTTCGTCTTGAGCTTGTCGCCCTCGATCCGGAAGCTGCGCACCGCCGCGAGCGCGCGCTCGATCGCCTGCGGCCGCGTCGCGCCCCAGGTGATGAGCTTCGCGAGCATCGGGTCGTAGTACGGCGTCACGACCTGGCCGGCCTCGTAGCCGGCGTCGAGCCGCACACCGTCCCCGACGGGCGGCTCCCAGCGCGTGATCGTGCCGGGCGCCGGCAGGAACCGCACCGGATCCTCCGCGTAGATCCGCAGCTCGATCGCCGACCCGCGCCGCTGCACGGTCGCGGGATCGACCGTCAGGCGCTCCCCGCTGGCGATCTTCAGCTGCCAGTGGATGAGATCCACGCCGGTCGTGAGCTCCGTGACCGGGTGCTCGACCTGCAGCCGGGTGTTCATCTCCATGAAGAAAAAATCGCCGCCGGCGACCAGAAACTCGACCGTGCCCGCGTTCGAATACCCGAACGCGTTCGCCGCCTTCACCGCCGCCTCATACATGCGATCGAGCAGCGGCTGCTGGCCCTGCAGCGCGAGCGGGCTCGGCGACTCCTCGACGACCTTCTGGTGGCGGCGCTGCACGGAGCACTCGCGCTCGAAGAGGTGGATCACCCTGCCGAACGAGTCACCGAGGATCTGCACCTCGACGTGGCGCGGGCCGTCGAAGTAGCGCTCGAGGTAGACGGCCTCGCGACCGAACGCGCTCTTCGCGCGATCGCTCGACGCGCGCAGCGCCTTCTCGAGCTCGCCCTCGTCCCTGGCGGCCGCCATGCCGATGCCGCCGCCGCCGCCCGCCGCCTTCACGAGCACGGGATACCCGAGCGTCGCCGCGGCCGCCTTCGCCTCGTCGATCCCGGAGACCGTGCCCTCGGTGCCCGGCACGCACGGCACGCCGGCCGCCATCACGAGCCGTCGGGCCTCGGCCTTGTCCTTCATCCGCTCCATCGCCGCCGGCGACGGGCCGATGAACGTGAGCCCGGCGTCATGCACCGTGCGCGCGAAGCCGGCGTTCTCGGAGAGGAAGCCGTAGCCGGGGTGGATCGCCTCGGCGCCGGTCTGCTTCGCGGCCGCGAGCACCGCGTCGGCGTTGAGGTAGC
>CAYHCR010000316.1:0-5190 GCA_964354895.1 uncultured Myxococcales bacterium
CGGAATCGCGCGGCGGACGCTCGCGCGGATCAAGGGCCCGACCGCGACGCACCTCGCGTCCGGCCGCGGCCTGCTGATCGCCGGAGACCTCGAGGCCACCGGCACGGCGATCGTCGGCGTGAGCGCGCTCGAGTCCCTCGCGGAGTGGAAGGCGGCGACGCGGGGGCGGCTGACGCTGCTGGGAAACCTCAACGGCATCGAGCTGCGTCGCTGGACGCCGGCACAGGTGGAGGAGCGGGTGCGGGACGCCATCACACAGGGCGGACCGGGCGGCGGGTTCCTGCTCGCGGAGAACCACGGCGAGGTCCCCTCCCAGGTCCCGGAGGAGACGCTGCTGGCGCTCTCGGCCGCCGTGCAGCGCTGGGGCCGCTATCCGCTGGTGCCCGGATGAGCGCGGGCGCGCCCCTCCAGCTCGCGCTGTGTCGCAATTTCCAGCACGAGCTGCGGGCGATCCTCGCGGAGTGGCCGGGCCTCGCCGAGCACGTGTGCGTCCCAGCCAGCTGCCAGCACCCGACGCTCGACTGGTCGAAGGTCGAGCGCCTGCCGGGCGCCGCGAAGGAGCGGCCGCTGCAGCTGCTGGGCGGCAGCTGCCTGATTGGACTCGGGACGCCGCCACGGGCGGGCTGGCAGGGACGACGGCTGACGCATCGCCACGCGCTCGTCGCCGGGGAGACGCTGGTCGAGAGCGCGCTGCGGGAGGGCGCATACCTGCTCACGCCCGGCTGGCTCGAGCACTGGCGGGAGCACCTCGCCGGCTGGGGCTTCGACGCCGCGGGGGTGCGCGCGTTCTTCGCGGAGACCACGAAGGTGCTCGTGCTCTTCGACACCGGCGTGCTCCCGGACTCCGAGCGGCAGCTGCTGGCGATGGCGGCGCACCTCGGGCTGCCGTTCCGCCGGATCCAGGTGGGCCTCGATCACCTGCGGCTCTTCCTCGCCAACGAGGTGACCGAGCGTCGCGTGGCGCTCGATCGCGCCGCAGAGAGCGCGCGACTCGCGCAGGCGAACCGGCAGTCGGCCGACCTGCTGATGACCTTCGAGGTCGTCTCGACGCTCACCGGTATGACCGACGCGCACGCCGCCGTCGCGCGCCTGCTCGCGCTCTTCGAGCAGCTCTTCGCCCCGCGTCGGCTGGCGTTCCAGCACGTCCTCGAGGGCGCGCTCGACGCGGTGCAGCTCCAGCCGGCGAGGGCGCCCCACGATCCCGCGCCGCTCGGCTCGTTCGCGGCCTCGGGCGACGAGCTGCTCCGGCTCGGTGAGGATGGCTTCCTCGTCCGCTTCGCCCACCACGGCGAGACCCTCGGCGCGCTGCTCGTCGAGGGCCTCCGCTTCCCGGCGCACCGCGAGCACTACCTCGCGCTCGCCCTCCCGGTGGCGCGCGTCGGCGGCCTCGCGCTCGCCAACGCCCGGACCCACGACGCGCTCCAGCGGACGATCGCAGAGCTGCGCGCCGCGGACGCGAACGTCGCGGTGCTCGAGGGGCTGATCCCGATCTGCGCCTATTGCAAGAAGATCCGGGACGATCAGGGCTACTGGCAGGCGGTCGAGCAGCACGTCCGTCGCGCGCCCGGCGCCGACTTCACACACAGCATCTGCAGCTCGTGCATGGAGACGCGTTTCCCCGAGCTGCCCACGGACGCCGAGGACGAAGGCAGCCCACCGCGCTGACCACCGGAGGCCGCCGAGGCATGGCCCTCGCGTGCGCTCGCCGGAGCCCGACGTCCTGTGACACACTCGCGCGATCGCCCCCACGCATCGCCCGAGGTCTCCCGCATGCCCGACACGGACAAGCTCTACGCCGACGCGCCCGAGGCGCTCGACCTCGCGGTCACGCAGGTGGAGGGGGCGCTGCCGGAGGGCCTCGCGGGCACGCTGCTGCGCAATGGTCCGGGTATTCAGGGCGTCGGCGCGGATCGCTTCCACCTGTTCGACGGCTACGGCTACGTCGTCGGCCTCACGCTCGGCGACGGCGCGCCGCGGCTGCGGGCGAGGCACGTGAAGACGAAGGCCTTCGTGCAGGAGCGCGCGGCCGGAGGGCAGCTCACGCGGAAGGTCTTCACCAACAAGCGCGCGCGCTGGTCGAACCTCTTCGACCTCAACCCGGCCAACGCGGCGAACCACGACGTCCTCGCGTTCGGCGGCCGGATCGCGGCGACGGACGCGCCCGGCCACTTCCTGCTCGACGCCTCGACGCTGGAGACCACCGGCCCCTCGCCGCTCGACGCACTGCGGACGAACGGCGTCTCCACGCTCTGTCAGATGCCGCGGCTCGATCCCGCGACCGGTCGACTCATCGCCTTCAGCGTGACGCCCGGCCTGCGCGATTCCATCCGGTGGCTCGAGCTCGACGAGACCTGGTCCGTCGCCAGGGAGATCCGGGCCCCGCTCGGCGCCGCGGGCGTCATCCTCCATGACCTGGCCTTCACCCCGCGCTGGTACGTGGCGAGCGAGATCGGCCGGCTCTCCGTCGGCGCCGCGGCGTGGGGCGCGAGGTCCGTCTTCGACTGCATCGGCCCGGGCCCGAACAACGCGCGGCGGCTCTATCTCTTCTCGCGCGAGGACGGCGCGCGCCGCGAGGCCGTGCTGCCGGAAGGAGCGCAGGCGTTCCACCTCTACAACGCGTTCGAGGATGGCGACGACGTGGTGGTGGACCTCGCGCTCTACGAGAGGAGCCTCGACTTCAACGTGCTCCACCCGCCCGCGACGCGCACGGGCGTGGCGGCGATGCAGGAGATCGCCGCGGTGGCGACCCGGCTCACGCTCCGGCCGGACGGGACCGTGCAGCTGCGCTCCTACCCGCAGGCCGTCGGCGACGCGCCGGCGGTGAACCCGGCGTACTTCGGCCGACGCACGCGCTACGGGTGGATCCCCGTGACGGCCGAGCGCGGCGACGAGGACGTGCCCGGCGCCTTTCTGTATGCCCACGGGATCTCGCGGCTCGACTTCGAGACGGGCGACGTCGTGACCTGGAGCGCCGGCCCGCGGGTCTTCTGCGCGCCGCCGGCCTTCGCCGCGCGACCGGGCGCGACCGCCGAAGACGACGGGTGGCTCCTCGTCTGGGCGGCCGACGTCGCGAACGACCGGACCAGTGTTTATGTATTGGACGCCGCGAAGGTGGCGGCCGGGCCGATCGCGCGGCTGCACGTCGGGCCGCTCCTGCCCGCGGTGAGCCACGCGGAATTCGTGCCGGGGCTCGCGCTCGCCAAGGCGCCCTGAACGCCCCGCAGGGTCAGCCCGCGCAGTCCTCGAACGTGATCGTGCCCGCGAGCTCGTGCCCGGCGGCCTTGCACGCGAGCGTGGCGTTGCCTGAGACGGCCTCCACGTGGTTCACCTTGGTCCCGCTGCGCCGGTAGGTGAGCGGCCCGCACGGCCCGAGAGAGACGCCCGTCGGGCTCCCCGCAGGGAAGAGCACCACCTCGGCCGCGCCGTCGCTCCTCGTCACGAGCCGCAGCCGCCGGTCGTCGAACGCGAGGAGCTCGACGCCGAAGAATCCGAGCGGCTCGCCAGCGGCACACCGGCGCACCTCGAACGGCGCGCCGTCCGCGGTCAGCTTTGCGTGGATCTCGGGGTTGCAGCCGGCGGTGGCGAGGAGGAGACACAGGGCCGTCAGGGCGCGCATCCCGGCGTTCTACCAGCCTCTCGAGCTGCGCCGCAGCGGGCGCCGTCACCCGGCGGGCCTCGGCGTCACACGCCTCGCCGCCCGCCGAAGGAGCGGGCCCCTCACCGGTGCCGGGTTTTCCAGCGCGGCGGGCCGATCGCGACACGCGCGCCACGGTCGGGGCACGTCCTGCGCCGCTCCGGGCACCTCGCCAGCCTCGCGCACGGTTGGAACGCTCCTTGCTGACAGCATTCCCGCCGTAAGGTGCAGCACCCTTGGAGACGCCATGAGAGCCTCGATCGCCACGTCCCTCCGCAGCGTGCTCTTCCTCGCCGCGATCGTCGCCTCGGTCGCGACGTCGCTGGCGACAGCCTGGGAGCTGACCGAGCAGTCGGAGGTGATGCCGATCGAGCTCGCCGCTGGCGAGGTGCTCGAGTTCGAGCTGGTGGTCCACGGAAACCAGGCCGCGTTCGCCCAGGCGAAGCGAAACCCCGACGCCGGCAACGCCTCGTTCATCGCCGCGCTGACCGCAGACGGCGACGCACCCGCGGAGCTCATGCTCCAGGCGACGTTGAGCCACGGAGACATCACCTCGACCGCCACCCTCGCGCCGGGCGAGTCCACGGAGCTGCGCCGGGGCGACACCTGGGAGCCGACCGAGAGCTGCTCGCTGACCGAGGCGAACAGCGAGCAGGGTTGCACGATCCACTTCCGCGTGACGCTCAGCGCCGTCGGCGGCGCCGCCAGCGGCACGCTGCAGGCCACCGTCGACCTCTCCGGCCCCGAGGGCGACCCCGACGAGCACGCGGCCGGCGAACTCTGGGTGGAGCTCGTCCCGGTCGTCCGCTGATTCCAATCCTTCCTCGGCGGCTCGGCCTGGACGAAGAGCGCGCGCAGCGCCGATGCAGGAGGCGCAGCGCGACGCTACGAGAGCGGCTCGAGGAACCGCAGGTGCCCCCGCGCGTCGAGCGGGTGCGAGGCCTCCCCCTCGCGCTGCAGCGACCAGCCCTCGCCGCGGAGCCAGCGCAGCTCTGCCGGCCCGCCGACCCCGTCGAGCGCAAACGTGACCGCCTGCCGATCTTCGGTCGTCGCGTCGAAGTGGAGCGACGCGATCCGGAAGCGCGCGGGCGGCGCGCCGATCTCGACGCTCCCGAACAGGACCGGCAGCGCCATCGTCGAGGCCCTCACGTGCGTCGGCGGCCCGTGTTCGACCTGCTCGACCTCCGCGACGACGCAGTCCTTCGTCCAGAACGAGTGATGGAAGAAGTCGAGCCGGGCGTTGGAGCCAGCCTGGATGACGTAGAGGTGGATCATGTATCCAGCGCCGAGCTGAAACAGAAATCGGCGCGCGTGGTCGGGGTCGGGATCGGCGCCGTCGTCCATGCCGAACCAGTCGACGTCGTAGTCCTCGCCGTCGATCCGGATCTTCGGGCTGGGGCGCTGCCTGACGGGTCGCTCCAGGTACATGGGCCCTGCCCCCAATCCGCCGTTGGTCCCGGTCCCCGCCCATCTCCTGCAGCAGCGACGACGTGTGCCAGCTCCGTCGGCCTGTCCCCCTCGCGCTCGAGCGCAGGAGGAGGTCGCCAGCCTGCGCC
>CAYHCR010000317.1:0-5187 GCA_964354895.1 uncultured Myxococcales bacterium
CGCGTGAGCGGCGGCGCCCGCGGCCAGAAAGCGGCGATACTGCCGGTTCGTGATCTCCGTGCGATCGAGCCCGAACCGGGGCAGGCGCACCTCCCGCGCGGGCGGCGCGGCGGCGCGCCAGGCCTCGTCCGCGCGGGCCATCGGAAGTTGTGCTGCCTTGAAGCTCCCCGGCGCGGGCGGGCGCTCGAGCCGATCGACGTGGGCGAGGTCTCCGCCGAGTCGATACGTGCCGGCCGGGATCGAGACCACGTCACCGGGCGCCTCGCCGGCGCAGGCGGCAAGCCCCAGGAGCGCCAGCACGGCGGCGCACGGCCTCATTCGATCGCCTCCAGAAAGTCGACCAGATCATCGATCTGCGAGGGATCCAGCTGTGAGGTGCCGCCGTGCGTGTCGATCCCGATCCGCCCGCCCGCCGCCTCGAGCGGGAGCGTGCGCGGCAGCGCCTCGGGGACGGCGTCGGTCTCGTTGAGGCCGAGCTCGCGGCGCCCCGGTCGCTCGCGCTCGCCGCCGAGCCGGACCTCGTGCGGGAAGCTGCGCAGGGCCGGGTGGCCGGGCGTGCAGAGCACCTCGCGCAGGGATCTCGCCGTGCCGCCGTGCAGGAAGATCGGGGGCCGGTCCCAGAGGCCGCGCAGCGGCAGGTTCGTGTATCGGCCCTGGTGCGTCTCGGCGCGGCCGGTGTCCCACGGCTCGAGATCCCGCTCGACGCCGGCGATCGCGTCGAGCCGGTTCATCGAGAGCAGCGTGAAGGCCGCGTCCCGCCGGGTCACGGTCACGACGGGGGTGTGGGCCTGCGTGACGTTGCCCGCCCCGGGTTTGGTCGTGAAGTCCGGCGGGGCGTGGCACGCGACGCAGCCGACCTGCGGCGCCTCGAAGAGCGCGCGCCCCCGCTCGACCGAGGCGGCCTCGTGATCGAACGGGTTCGGCAGCAGGCGTGGCTCGGAGATCTGCCACTCGCCGACGAACCGGACAAAATCCCGCAGCGTGTAGGCCTTCCCCATCACCCGCATCGACTGCGCGCGGAACATCGCGTCGCGCCGGACGTCGAGCGTCGCCTCCGACGAGCCCGCGCTCGACATCGACGACTGGACGTCGGCGATCGACGGCGGTTCGGAGACCGCGAGGGTGGAGGTGAAGTCACCGAGCGGCGTCGGCCGCGAGAAGTCCTCGGCGGGCGCGTGCTCCATCAGCATCGAGCGCGGCTCGAAGGCGGAGAGCACGCCCTCCAGGAAGAAGGGCTGCGTCGTATACAGATTTCGCATCTGCGGCACGCCCATCGCGCCGCCGATGACGAGCTGGCCGGTGCCGTCCGGCAGGTACTCCTGGCCGACAACCTGCGAGACGCCCCACGGCCGACCGTCGCCGAGATCGAGGTAGTGGCAGTGGAAGCAGGAGGTGTCGCCGTCGGACGAGAAGAGCGCCGAGTGCGCGAGCACCTCGCCGCGCTCGGCGTTGCTGTCGGGCACGGGGCGCGTGCGCACGGAGGGATCGACGATCACCTCCCGCGTCGCGCCCGTCGCGCGGTCGACGATCGTCACCGATCCGGAGAGGAAGTTCGCCGCGAAGAGCTTGCCCGCCGCGGCCGTGCCGTCGGCGCCCGCGACCAGCCCGATCGGCTGCAGGCCGGTCGGGAAGCTGCGCAGCGGCACGAGCCGGTCCGAGGGATCCGCCGCGTCGAAGCGCACCTGCAGCTCGGCGATCTCGTGGGAGGCCTGCATCGTCACGTAGAGCCGGTCGCCTGCCCGCGCGATCTTCTCGGGGAAGGCGCCGACCACCCGCTGCAGCTCCGGCGGCAGATCGCCCTTGAGATCCCCCGCGGTCGCCTCGGCCGTGTCGGAGGTGTATCGGACCCAGCCGGCGTGCGCCTCGTAGCGATCCGCGCGCAGCAGTGCGGGCACACCGTCCGTCGGCGGCGCGTCCGACAGGCCGAGCGCGGTGACGTCCACGAAGACCAGATCGTTCTGCACGTCCCGGAACTTGATCGCCGCGGTGCCGTCGACCGCGTCATACGGGCCGAGCAGGCGCTGCTCCGCCCTGGGCCGCGTCACGCCCGTGTCGAGCGATCGATGCACGGTGTATTGGGCGGCCGGGTTGCCGCCGTCGAGGCTCTCGCCGCCGAACGGATCGCGCGCCGCGAGCACCCCGAAGCCGACGCCTTCGGTCGTCACGAGCAGCCAGTCGTGGCCGTCGGGCGCCGGCACGAGCTCCAGATCGTTCACGACGTTCTGCACCTCGATCGTGCCGATCTCCCGGCCCGCCGCGATCGAGACGATCGAGACGTTCTGCGTGCCCGTCGTGCCGACGAAGAGGTGTCTGCCGTCGCTCGAGAGCGCGACCGTCTTGGGCTTGCTGCGGGGATTTCCGATCGGGATCCCGGGGCCCGGACCGCCCGAGTCCAGGACGTGTCGCAGCGCAAGCAGGTCGGGATCGGCAGGGTCGACGAAGATCGGCCCCGCCGCCCCGTGCGCCATCCATCGCGGCGGGCGATCGGCGTAGCCGCCGTGGCGGGTGCGCAGGACCGCCCGCAGGAGCCGGCTCTCCGCCGCGCGCCCCGGCTCGACGTGGCGCAGCACGCTGCGGAAGGTGCGCGCCGCGTCAGAGAGGATCTCGAGCCCGCCGGCGCCGGCGGCGTGGCATGCGCCGCAGCGCTGCACGAGGATCTCGTGCGGGGAGGCGGCGCTCCTGCGCGTCGTAAAGTCGTGCAGGGTGAGGCCGCCCCGCACGCGGAGCGTGCCCTCGAAGCGATCGCCGCGCACCGTGACGTCCACGACGAGCACCTGATCGAGGTAGCGGTCCGTCACGTAGAGCGTGCGGCCCTCGCGGTCGAAGGCCATGCCCTGCGCGTAGAAATCGAGCGGGATCTCCGAGACCACGCGATCGGTCGTGGTGTCGATCACCGAGAGAAAGTTGGAGAAGCGCGACGATACGACGAGGAACCGGCCCTCCGGGTGGCGCAGCAGGCGGAAGGGGCCGGAGGCCGGCGGGCCTGCTTCGCCTGCCGCGCGCAGCTCGACGCGCGGCAGGAGCTGCTCGCGCTCCACGTCGATCACCGCGAGCGCCCCTCCTGGCTCCAGCTCGGAGCCGAGCAACGACACATAGAGCTTGCGGCCGTCCGCCGAGAGCTCGACGTCGAACGGGTGGTCGCGCCGGGGCTGCGGCTCGGGCGACGGGTGCGGGTTCTTCACGGGCGAGAGGTTCCGCCGGACGTACGCGGCGCCGAGCGCCCATCGCGCGCTCGTGAGCCGCCCGAAGGGCGACGGGGCGGAGCGGCCCTGGAGCGCGAGCGGATCGACGGGGGTGGGGAAGGGCGCCGGCATCGGCGCGCCGAGCCCCGCGAGCGGCGGGGGCTCGCCGGCGGCAGAGAGCAGCAGCAGCGCGAGCGCGGCGAAGAGGGCGCGGGGGGCGGCGGTCACAGGCTCCTCACGTACACGAGCAAAGTCTGCAGCTCCGTCTCGTCGAGCTCGAAGGCGCGGCCGTGCAGCCCTGCGGGATCGTGCGCGCGGAAGATGGACTCGAGCGTCGCCGCGCGGCCGTCGTGCAGCCACGGGCCGGAGCGGTAGCTCTCGCGCAGCGACGGCGTGTCGAAGCGCGCGCCCGGGTCGGTCGGTCGGGCGAGCCCCAGATCATGTTTGCGCCCGTCCACGAACGTCGGCGCCGGGTGGCAGGTGTCGCAGCGGGCGCGCGTGAAGAGCGCCTCGCCCCGCGCGAGCAGCGCCGGATCCGCGCGGCGGTGCGGGTTCGGCGGGCGCTCGGGCGACTCCAGGAATGCCCGCAGCGCCGGATGAAAGTTCATGTGTGGCAGAAAACCCTGGAAGCGCTGGCCCGCGCGGACCGCCGCATCCATGTCCTTGCGCACGGCCGTCCACATGGCCGGCGGCGTGTCGTAGGCATCCCGCAGCGACTTCACGTTCTTGGGGTTTCCGGTCCCGTCGTTCGGCAGATCCCAGTTCAACGCGTCGATCCCGGCGTCCTCCTCATGGCAGGAGACGCAGGAGAACCAGCGCTCAAACGTGATCGAGGCGGTGTCGAAGAGCCGCTCGCCCTCGCGCCGCGGCGTCCGCTCCCGGGGCGGCTCCAGGCGCAGCGCGGCGCCCTGCGTGAGGGCCGGCACCGTGAGGCGCGCGACCGCCTCGGAGAAGTAGGTCGCCACGAACAGCGTGCCGCCGTCCGCGGAGAGCGTGACGCCGCGGGGGCCGAGCCCGCCGGCGGGCAGGCGCTGCGCGATCCCGAGGCGGTCGAGCAGGCCCACGTCGTACGAGAGCGCCTCGGCGCCGGCTGCATCGGCGCGCTCGACCAGCGCCAGCGCGCGGGCGAGATCGACGCGGGCCACCTGGTCCGTCCCGAGGATCGACACATAGAGCGCGCGGCCGTCCGGCGTGACCGCGAGGCCGAACGGGTTGGCGGCGCCGTCGAACATCGTGTCGAGGAGCAGCGTCACGGCGTGTCCCGGCCGATCGAGCGCCAGCACGCTGAAGCCGTTGGCGTGGATGAAGCCGCGCTCGAGCTGCGTGGGGACGAGCTCGTCGCGCGAGACGACGTGGGCCACGATCGCGTAGCGGCCGTCGGGCGTCACGATCACGTCCCGCAGGATCGAGGCGCGGCCCAGCGCGCGCGTCTCGAGCGGCAATAGGCTTCTGGCGTCGATGATCGTGACGCTGCGGCCGAGCCCGTTGGAGACGACGAGTCGATCGCCGCTCGGCGTGCGGGCGACGAAGCGCGGGCCGCGGCCGACCGGGATCCGCGCGAGCGTGCGGCCGGAGGGGAGCTCGAGCACGTCGAGCGTGTCGTCGAGGTAGCTCGTCACGAAGAGCCGGCGGCCGTCGGGCGAGAGCACCAGGCCGTTGGGCTCGTTCCCCACGCGCAGCGCACCTGTCACCTGCAGCGTCGCGGTGTCGAGCACGTCGAGTCGCGCGTCGAACGAGCACGCGACGTAGAGGGTGCGGCCGTCCGGCGAGAGCGCGGCGTGGACGGGGCGACGGCCGACCGGGACGTCGGCGAGGCGCTGGCCCGTGGGCAGCTCGAAGGTGGCGATCGCGTCGGCAGAGGTGTCCACCACGTAGAGGCGCCGGCCGTCGGGCGTCGCGACGAGCTGGTTCGGCGAGCGCCAGACGGGCTCGGGCGCGGCTGGCGCGGCTGGCGTCGGCGTCGGCGTCGGCGTCGGCGTCGGCGTCGGCGTCGGCGTCGGCGTCG
>CAYHCR010000318.1:0-5179 GCA_964354895.1 uncultured Myxococcales bacterium
GCGCGGGTCTTCACCGGCGAGCTCGGCGGGGGCGGACGGCGCGAGTTCACGGCGATCGGCGAGGCGATCAACCGCGCCGCGAGGCTGCTGCAGGCCGCGGTCGCCGGGCGCTGCGTCTGCGATCCGGAGACCGCGTGGGCGGCGCCCGCCTTCGCCTTCGCGGCCGCGCCGCCGGTGCCGGCGAAGGGCTTCCCGGCGCCGCTCGAGCAGCGTCACTGCACGGGCGCCACCGGCCCGCGCGAGGAGGAGGCCACGCCCAGCCCCCTCTTCGGCCGCGAGGCGCCGCTCGCCCGACTGACGGCCCTGCTGCACGGCGGGGCGACCGGCCCGTTGACCCTGCGCGGCGAAGGCGGGATCGGCAAGAGCCGGCTGCTGCGCGAGGTGGGCGCGCTCGCGCGGGCGGAGGGGCGGGTCGTCGTGGTCGGACACCTCGGCGGGCCGCGCGCGTTCGGCGCGCTGCACGAGCTCAAGCGGGCGCTCGGCGTCACCTCCCGCCGCCTCGCGCCGGTGCAGGCGATAGAGGAGGCGCTGCGCCAGCTCTCGCCGCCCCCGCTGCTCGTCCTGGAAGATCTGCACCTCGCCGAGCCCGACGACGAGGTCTGGCTCGCAAAGCTGCTCGCGCCGGGCGGCGCCGGCGGCGCGATCGTGCTCGCCTCCACGCGGCCGGGCCGCGCGCTGCCGATCCCCGGCGAGCGGCTCGATCTGACGCCGCTCGCCAGCGCCGAGGCGCTCGGCCTGATCCGGCACGTCGCGCCGGCGCTCCCGCACTGGGAAGCGCTGCAGCTCGTCGAGCGCGGCCGGGGCAACCCGCTCTTCCTCGAGGCGCTCGCGCGGCAGGGCGCGCGCGGCGGGGGCGAGGTCCCGCGCTCGCTCGAGGAGGCGATCCGCGTGCGGATCGATCGCCTCTCGCCCTCCGAGCGCCGCCTGCTGCAGCTGGCGGCCGTCTGCGGGGTCGGCGTCGGGCCGGCCGCGCTGCGCGTGCTGGCGCGCGATCTCGGCGACGGCGTCGTGCTCGAGGCGCTCACGAGCCTGCGCCGGCACCGCTTCCTCGTCGACCAGCGCGACGGCTCGCTCCGCTTCGCGCACGCGCTCGAACAGCAGGTCGCCTACGAGTCGCTCCCGTTCGCGCGGCGGACCGAGCTGCACCGCGAGGCGCTCGAGGCGCTGCGCGCGGAGGAGGCGCCGGATCCCGCACAGCTGTTCGATCACCTCGAGGCGATCGGCGATCGCGCGGGCGCAGGCGCGGTCGCGCTCGCCGCCGCCGAGCACGCGAAGCTCGAATTCGCGGATCACCGCGCCGTCCGCTTCGGTCGGCTCGCGCTCGAGCGGCTCTCGGATGAGGACTCCTGCTGCCGCGCCGCGCTCGCCGTCGCGCACGCGCTCGCGCACGGCCTCGATCGGGAGCAGGGCGCCCGGTTCGCCCGCCTCGCCGCCGAGCGCGCGACGCGGGCCGGCCTGCACGCGCTCGCCGTGGAGGCCGGCGCGATCGAGGCCGGCGCGCTCTCCCACCTCTGTCGCTACGACGAGTCGGATCGGGTCCTCGCCGACACCCGCCACCTCGCCGTGACGCACGGCGCGACCCGCCCGCTCGCCGAGCTCGCGAAGCTCCGCGGGTGGAACGAGTGGGGCCGGGGCCGCTACTCGCTCGCGCACGCCCGCCTGCGCGAGGCGCTCTCCCTGACGGTCGCCTCCCGCGACGTGCGGGAGCGCGGACAGGTCCGCACTTCGTTGGCCTCCGTCTGCATCGCGCTCGGCGCGCTCGACGAGGCGACGGCGCTGATCCTCCCGATCGAGGACGTCCAGAGCGGCACCGACTGCCCGTTCCTGCTCGACCACGCGACGCTGGCGATCCGCGGCCTCGACGCGCGCAGGCTCACGCGCGCGCTCGACGCCTACCGCACGTTCCAGGACGTGGCGGGCGGCAGCCGGATGGCGTTCGAGTACCAGCAGCGCGACCTCTGGCGACGCGCCTTCCTCGGAGACAAGGTCGGCGCGGATCGTCTCCGCCGGGGGCTGCGCGAGAGCTTCCCTGTCGTCGGCATGCGCTACGAGGCGCTCGGCAATGAGCTCGAGATCGCGGCGGAGCGGCTGCTCGATGGTCGCTTCGACGAGGCGCGCGCGGTCGCCCGGGCCGCGGTCAAGGAGGCGGTCTCGGCCGGCTCCCGCGACGAGCGCGCGCGCGCGGAGGCGCTCGACGGCCTCGGCGCAGCGCTGCAGGGCGAGGTGGTCCCGCCGGCCCTGGTGGCGACGCTCGACGCGGAGGCGACGCAGGGCGGACGCGCGCTGCTGCGCTTCGAGGTCGACGCCCTCGCCGCGCTCGCGGGCCCACCGGACGAGCGCGAACCTGCCCTCGGCGCGGTCGCCGCCGCCGCCGAGGCCCGCGGCGACCGGCTCAGCGCCCGCTTCGCGCTCGGCCTGATCGTCCGCACGTGCAGCCTCGCAGGTCACGCGGCCGGCACGGACCGGGCCCGCGCCGCGCTCGCCGCCGCGCAGTCACGCTGGAACGTCCCCGGGCTCGCGCTGCCGGACTGAAACGGGCGCTACTTCTGGGAGATGTCCCACTTCGGCCGCAGGTGGGACGCGCGCAGCGTCTCGGCCGTGCCCCAGATCGCCTTCTTCTCCCGCTCGCGGCCGTCGAGGAACCAGACGAACTCCAGCTGCGGCGTCCCGGCCGCGAGCTCGCGGTCCCACTGCGCGATCATCACGTTGGGCGGCAGCGTCGGGCGGCCGATCATCGTGACGAGCGGCAGCTTCAGCCCCGGCTGGTCGGTGCGCGGCTCGTACGCCTTGAAGACCAGCTCCGAACAGACGAGCGACTGGTCGGTCAGGAAATCAAAGTCGAAGTCATAGGGCCGGCCCACATAGCCGAACGCGCGCTCGACCGCCTTCGCGAGCTGCACCTTCGTGAGCTTCGGCCGCAGCGCCGCCGCGTAGTCGCAGCCGAGCGAGTGCTCCGCGGAGGTGAAGATCACGCCCTCGCTCACCGCTTCGACGACGCGGTGCACGTGCCCCTCGGCGTCCTTGCCGACGTAGACCGCCCACGCCGCGGGGAACTTGCGCTCCAGCGCCGCGCTGAGCGGCCCGCCGTACGCGGCCACGACCTCCGGGTCGGCGTCGAAGAACGTGCGCAGCTCTGCCGGCGAGCCGAGCCAGAGCGCGGCGTGGGGCCAGAACCCCGGCAGGCCGACGTTCGAGAGGTACCAGTTGCGGCGCTCGACGAGCACGTCGCCCGGCAGCGTCTTCTTCGAGGCCTCCTCGATCTGCGCGGGCGACACCAGCGAGCGGTGCGCGTCGACGAAGCGGGCGTCGCCCATCGCCTCCGCGACCCTGGCCTGGACCGGGAACCACGCCTTGTGGCCGCCGTCGCGCAGGATGTCGAAGCCGTTGTGCGCGAACAGCTGCACACCTTTTCTCTGCAGCTTGCCCTTCACGACGGAGTAGGCGCGATCGAGCTCCGTGAAGACGAGCTCCATCTTCGCGTCGCCGGAGAGCTTCCCGTAGGCCGAGAGCTCGAGGAACTTGTGGTACTGGTGCGCCGCGAAGACGAGCCCGACGTCCTCGACGTGCACCACGTTCCACTTGAGCTTCGCGTACGAGCCCTTCGGCAGCCCGCGCGCCTCCCCGCCCTCGTCGAGCAGCCGCTCGAACGCGTCCTTGCCGTGCGTGCGCTCGATGAACGAGAGCCCGAGCGCGAGCTGGTGCAGGTAGGCCGTGTAGCCGATCGCGAAGTGGCGCGCGTGGCGGGCGGGATCCCGCAGCACGTCGATCCGCCAGAAGTCGAGGTGGAAGCCCGCGAGGCCGTCGAGCGCGATCTCGTACGCGAGCACCTGCTCGAAGAGATCGAGCGCGGTCGCCCGCTCCTCGGGGGTCAGGGGCCGCTCTCCCTTCTCGAAGAGCGCGCGCTGCGCCTGCAGATCCGCGACGAGCCGCCGCGTGCCGGCGACGTACTCCCGGAGGAGCTGCACGTCGGAGAGCGCGCGCCGGTCGAGCTGCGCGGCGGAGAGATCGGGGATCGCCGCGCGCGCCGAGGCGGCACAGCCGACGAGGAGGAGCAGAGAGACGACGGCCATCCTGCGCATGAGACACGCCCCCCGGCGCGATCAGAATGAGCGCGCGATGCTTCGATCCCGCAGGTGCCACGCGATCGCCTGGAAGACCGCGTTCGGGTCGAGCTTCGACGCGACGAGGTCTTCGTCGGCGTCGACGAACGCGATGCCCGGCACGAGGTCATCGAGCTCGCCGAGCTGCGCCCAGCGGCCGTCCTTCGACACCTCGCGCCCGGCGAGCTGCTCCAGCAGCAGCGTGAGGTCGCGGCGCGGCGGGCGCGGCTCCGGCAGATCGAACCAGCTCGCCGTGCCGTAGCGGAACTCGAACGTGTGTCCGTCCTCGACCTGCGTCGCGACCATCACGCGGGACGCCTGCGCGTGCGACCAGACGGCGAGCGGGTGCAGCCATCGGTCGGAGAGCACGAGCGAGACGTCCGACTCCGGAACGTATGCGGCGATGCGCGCGGCGCCGGAGGTGAAGGCGGCCATGGAGGCGCGGATCTCGACGAGCTCGTCCTCCCACAGCGCGAGGTAGGCGCTGGGGCTCGCGATGATCTCGGGCAGCCGCGCGAGCGCCTCGTCGTAGGAGAGCTGCAGCCGCTCGACGTCGGGCAGCTCTGCCAGCTGGCGCGCGATCGGCGAGTCGTCCGACTCCACGAGCCCCGCGACGCAGAGATCGAGGATGACGGCCTGCTCGCCGGTGAAGAGATCGAGGTCGCCGGCCTTCGCGGCGTCGATGAAGAGCTGCTCGAGCCCGGCGAAGCGCCCCGGGTGCAGCACGAGCGCCGCAGAGAGGACGCCGTCGGTGTCGAAGTGGTTGTTGGTGACGGTGTCGATCGTCGCGAGCTGCCGACGGAAGTCCGGATCGACGAGCGCCTTGAGCACGATCTCGGTCGAGGTGTCGGCCTTGAGGTGGCGGGGCGTGCGGTTGCCGGGCCAATGCGAGAGGTTCGGGCCCTCGCCCGCGACCCCGTCGACGCTGAGCGCTCCGGAGAGCGGGTGATCGTCGTCCCACGCGACGAACTTCATGCGACGGATGTAGCACGATGGCGCCCTGCGTACAGGTGGGGCGATCAGCGTCATTGCCACACCTCGGCGCCTCGACCGGCGAAGCCGAGGAGAACTGCGCGATC
>CAYHCR010000319.1:0-5175 GCA_964354895.1 uncultured Myxococcales bacterium
CACCTCCAACGACTTCGCGCTGGAGGGCGGCTGGCTCTGCGATGTCGGTGACTTCCTGACCGACGTCCTCATCCCGATCTTCCAGGGTCAGCTCGACACCTTCCTGCGCGACCAGGTCAAGACGATGGCGGCGGAGCAGATCGACGGCTTCACCTGCATGGCTTGCGACGCGTACACCGTCGCGGGTTGCTATCCGGGCACCTCGTGCGCCGGTGAGCCGGACTGGTGCCGCCCGGGCGGCGATGCCGGGCAGGCCTGCGTCGCGAAGTACCAGGGCATGGAGGGGAAGATCGACGTCTCCAGCGCGCTCGGTGGCCTCACGGGCGGCGCGGCGACGGAGCCGAACGCGGCCAACGCCAGGCTGCAGATCCTCGTCGCGCCGGGCCAGCGCAACCAGCCCGCCCAGCAGCCCTACATCGCCGGCCCTGCCGCTGGCCTCCGGCTCAACGTGATCACCGGCGTCGCGGGGCAGCAGGATCCGTGCGTGCCCGTCTGCGAGGCGCCGGGCTGTACGCCGCCGCCCGTCGACGCGCCCCCGCCGATCGACTTCGACGCGGAGGCCGCGCGCCAGAACATCCCGAACGGCAGCTACATGCTCGGCCTCGGAGCGTCGGATCGCTTCCTCGACAAGGCCGCGTTCGAGGCCTGGAAGAGCGGCGCGATCTGCCTCGCGATCGACTCCTCGACCTCGAGCCTCATCTCGACCAACACGTTCTCGACGTTCCTCGGCTCGCTCTCGTCGCTCAGCGAGCGGGAGAACGCGCCGATGCGCATCGCGGTCCGGCCGGGCGCGGCGCCCGCGGTCCGGATCGGCGCGGGCACCTACACGACCAACGCCGAGGGCCAGACCGTCATCGACGAGCCGCTCCTCACGCTCGCGATGCACGACCTCTCGCTCGACTTCTACGCGCTCGTGCAGGAGCGCTGGACCCGCCTCTTCACGCTGACCGTGGACGTCGACCTGCCGCTCGCGCTGCAGTTCACGCCTGACAACCAGGTCATCCCGATCATCGGCGACCTCGGCGGCGCGATCGCCAACATCCGGGCCAGCAACAGCGAGATCCTCGCCGAGGATCCGGGCCTCCTCGCGGACCTGCTGCCGTCGATCATCGGACTCGCGACGCCGGCGCTCGCCAGCGGACTGGCGCCGATCGCGATCCCCGAGGTCCAGGGCTTCAAGCCGGTCGTGCGCGCGGTGGCGGGCATCGTGCCGCGGCCCAACGAGCCGGGCACCTTCGAGCACCTGGGTATCTTTGCGGATCTGGAGCTGCTCCCGCCCGGCGGGCTGCCGTTCCGGGCCGCGCCGCAGGGTCGCGTGACGCTCGTGGAGCTCTCGTACCCCCGCGGCGCCGAGCGCGTCGTCGTCGATGGACAGCTCCGCAAGGCCTACGTGGTGCTCGCGCCCGAGCGCCTGGAGGAGACGCGCGAGGTGCAGTGGCGCGTCGACGGCGGGCTCTGGTCGCCCTTCACGAAGGAGGGCGTGCTCACGGTGCGCGATCCGGTCTTGAACCTGCCGGGCCGTCACCTGATCGAGCTGCGCGGCCGGACGATCGGCGACTACCACACGCTCGACGCCGAGCCGCAGCGGATCGAGGCGCTCGTCGACTTCACGGCGCCGACGCTCGAGGTCGCGCAGGACGCGCGAGGTCGACTCACGTGGGCGCAGGCGGCGGACGACCTCACGCCGGAAGAGGGCCTCTCGTGGCGCTTCCTCGTGAACGGCGGCTGGGTGACCGGCGCGCTGCAGGCGCAGGATCCGGAGCTCGTCGAGGCGGTCGAGGTCATCGACGAGAGCGGAAACGTCGGCCGGCATGACTTCCCGGCCGTCGCGCGGCGGGCGATCGGGGCTGTGCTCCCGGACGCCTCGGGCGCGCCGGCCTCGTCGGGCGCCGAGGCGACGAGCGGCTGCGGGTGCGGCGCTGGCTCGAGGACGTCCCTGCTCGGGCTGCTCGTGGGCCTCTTTGCGCTCGTGACGCTGCGCCGGGCGCGGCGCTAGCGGCCATGTCGTCGGCTCCCTGGCTCCTCGCCCTGGCGATCGTCGCCGGGGCCGGGGAGCCGCCCGCGCGCGTGCCCCCGCCGTTGCGTTCCATGCCGGAGCCGCGCCTCGATCACCGTGACCAGCTCGGCGTGCTCGTCGTGCCCGAGGGCGAGCGGCTGTTCGGTCCCGGCGCCGACTCCGACCGGCTCGGCGCGGGGCTCTCGCTCGGCGTCAGCCTGCCGCTCTCGGACGAGGGGATTGAGGGCGTGCTCACGCTGCACGGCCTCGACGCCGCCCCCGGGGAGCTCCAGCCGCGCGTCACGCTCGGCGGCGCGCTGCGGCGGTTCGCGGGCGACGACGCGTGGAAGAGCTTCTTCGAGGCAGGATTGCGGCTGCCGATCGTGCCCGCTCCCGGCGCCCGCCTCCGGCTCGGTCTCGGCGTGCAGTGGGACCTGACGCCCGGCTTCGGCGCGTGGCTGGGGGGCGGCGCTGGTGCGGGCCTCGTGACGGAGGGCTTCGTCTTCGGGCTCGACGCGGGGCTCGGGCTGCAGTGGCGGTTCGCGTCGGGCTCGTAGCGCCGTTGTGGACAATCGTCCGGCCGCGCGACGATCGGGCGTCGGCGCTTGCTACGCTCCGCGACGATGTTCTGCCCCTCGTGCGCGGCTCCGGCGTCCGGCGACGCACCGCTCTGCGGCTGCGGCGCGGTGCTCCCGCAGCGCTGCACGAGGTGCGGCCAGCCGGTCGCGCCGGGCAGTCGCTTCTGCACGAGCTGCGGCCACGCGGCGCCCGGACCGGCGCCCGACGAGCTGCGCACGGTGACGATCCTCTTTGCAGACGTGGTGGGCTCGACGGAGCTCGCGGGCCGGCTCGCGCCCGACGCGCTCAAGGAGCTGATGTCGCGCTGGTTCGACGCGGCGGGGCGGATCGTCCGGCAGCACGGCGGGGTGGTCGACAAGTACATCGGCGACGCGGTGATGGCGCTCTTCGGCGCGCCGATCGCCCGCGGCGACGACGCGACGCACGCCGTCCGGGCCGCGCTCGCGCTGCAGGCGGAGACCGCCGCGCTGTCGGGCACGCTCGCGCGGGAGGGGCTCGCGCTGCGGGCGCGCGTCGGCCTGCACACGGGGCGCGTCGCCGCCGGGACGGTCGGGGCGCAGAGCTTCACGGTGATGGGCGAGGCCGTCGCGATCGCGAAGCGGCTCGAGTCCGCGGCGCCGGTCGGCGGGGTGCTGGTCTCCGGGGCGACGTTCCGGCTCGTGCGCGGCGCCTTCGACGCGTGGGCGCGCGAGCCGGTGCCGGTGAAGGGGCGCGAGGAGCCGGTCGAGGCGCTGCTGGTCGAAGGCGAGCGCGAGGACGGCGAGGCGCTCGGGGTCGCCGACTTCGAGGGGCTGCAGACGCCGCTCGTCGGACGGGAGGCGGCGCTCAACGAGCTGCACGGGCGCGCGCAGGAGGCGCTCCTCGCGGGCCGGGCGACGGTGTTGCGCCTGCGCGGCGACGCGGGGCTCGGCAAGAGTCGGCTCGTGCACGCGCTGCTCGGCCGGCTCGAGGGGCCGGACGGGCCGCTGCTGCTGCAGGCGCGCGGTGCGGCGGAGCGGGCGCTCGTTCCGTGGAGCGTGCTGGGTCGGCTGCTCCACGGACGGGCCGGACGCCGCGAGCCGTCGGAGGGCGGGCTTCGCGAGGCGCTCCGGCAGGACTTTCTGCCGCGGCGTCGGCGCGCGGACGCCGGCGACGCGGGCGAGCGACGCGCGGCGGCGATCGAGGTCGAGGCGGAGCGAAGGAGCGGAGAGCGGCGTCGGCGCGAGCCGCCGACGGAGCGCGAGCTCGACGGCCTCCTGGCGCTCGCGACGCTCGGCGCATCGGCGGCGACCCAGGTCGATCCGGCGCTGCTCGCGGCGGGCGCGGCGGCCTTCGCGCGGTGGCTGCAGGCGCGCGCGGACGGAGCGGGCGCGCTGCTCGTCATCGAGGACGAGCACGACGCGGACGAGGCGAGCCGCGGCTTCTTCGAGGCGCTGGCCGGACTGCCCGCGCCGCTCTTCGTGCTGCTCGTCTCGCGGGCGGAGGTCGCGCCTCGGTCCGTTCAGACGCTGCTGCTGGAGCCGCTCGAGCCGGCAGAGCTGCACACGCTGCTCGCCGCGATCTTCCGGCTCGCGCCGACGCTCCCCGCGCCGCTCGCCGAGGCGATCGTCGCGGGCGCTGCGGGGAGCCCGCGTTTCCTCGAGGAGCTCGTCCGCGAGGCGCTCGAGCAGGGGCTCGTCGTCCGCCACGCAGACGTGCACGGCGAGCGCTGGAGCGTCCGGCCCGACGCGGCCGACCGGCTCGTCGCGCCGCCCTCGATCGCCGCCGCGCTCGAGGCCCGGCTCGATCGGCTGCCGGTCGCCGAGCGCGAGGCGTTGCGGCGGGCGGCGGTGCAGGGCGCCCGGTTCCTCGTAGAGGGCTTGCCTCCGTCCTCGCGTGCAGCGCTGCCGGCCCTCGTCGCGCGGGGCCTCGTCCGGCTGCACGGTCCCGGCGCGCTGGCCGGCACGACCGAAGCGACGATCGAGCCGGAGCCGCTCGCCGCCGTCGCGCGCGCGGCGCTGCCGACCCGCACCCGGGAGGCGATCCACGTCGAGCTCGTGGCGTTCCTGCGCGACGCCGGTGCGGAGGAGCTCCCGGCGCTGCAGCTCACCCTCGCGCGCCAGCTCGTCGGCGCGGGCGATCTCGAGGCCGCCCGGCGACTCTTCGCGCGCGCTGCGGAGGGTCCGACCGCGCTGCTCGCGCCGCGCGCCGCGCTCGCGAGCCTGCAGGAGGCGATCGCGCTGCAGCCGCCGCCCGACGAGTTGGTGGCGCTCCGCGCGCGCGTCGGGGCGCTGGAGTCGACGTTCGGCGCCTCCGCGTAGCGCGTCCGCGTCGCCGTCGTCGCTCCGCGTTGCCCTCCGCCCCGCCGGCCCGCTACCGTCCGCGCATGTCGACCCCCTCTGCCTCGCCCGCGCCGATCGGCCCTCGCGTCGCCGCCGGCGTGCTCGATCTCGGGGCGATGTCGCTGCTGGCGCTCGCGCTCATCGCGGTGCCGCTCGCGGTCACCGGCTTCACGCTGCCGATGCTCGCGGTCTTCGCGGTCGTGCTCGGCTACGCGGTCGTCCCGCTCTGGCTCTTCCGCGCGACGCCCTTCATGCGTCTCTTCTCGCTGGAGCTCGTCGGCCTCGACGGCCGCAACGCGG
>CAYHCR010000320.1:0-5173 GCA_964354895.1 uncultured Myxococcales bacterium
GCGATGCGAGCCCGGCCATTATAGGTCGGACTCGGCACGGACATGGCGGCCGGCATCCGCGCGGCGCTCGCGCCGAAGACGCCCGAAGGCACGCTGCGGCTCGTGGTCTTCCTGACGGATGGATACATCGGGGACGACGCGTCGGTGATCCGCCTGGTGGAGCAGCAGCGCGACGGCGCGCGGCTCTTCGCCTTCGGCGTCGGCGCCGCGGTGAATCGCTGGCTGCTCGAGGAGCTCGGCCGGGTGGGCCGCGGCACGACCCGCATCGTGGGGCCTCACGAAGATCCGGAGGAGGCCGCAGACCTGCTCGCGCACCGGCTCGAGGCGCCGCTGCTCACGGACCTCTCGATCGACTGGGGCACGCTCCGCGTGGAGGGCGCCATGCCGGCGCTGCTGCCCGATCTCTTCTACGGCGACGCGGTGCGGGTGATCGCGCGCTACCACGAGGGCGGCACGCACGTGATCCGCGTGAAGGGACGGATCAACGGCGTCGAGCGCTCGCTGCCCGTGCAGCTCCACCTCCCGCCGCCCGGGCGACGCACCGAAGGAGACGCGCTGCCGTCGCTCTGGGCGCGCGCGCAGATCGAGGACCGCATGCAGCGGCTGTTGCACCCCACCGCGAGCGCGGCCGATCGAGCAGCGCTGCAGCAGGACGTCACGCAGTTCGGCCTGCAGTACCACCTCGTGACGCAGTGGACTTCGTTGGTCGCCGTCGCGAAGCGGGTCGTCGTCGAGCCGGGGACGGCGCAGGAGGTGGAGGTCCCGCGCGCGCCGGTGCAGGGCGTCGACGCGCGCGCCTACGCGACCGGCACACCTTTTGGCGGGAGCGCGGCGCCGGAGCCGGCGACGCTGCTCGGCGCGGCGGCGCTGGCCTCGCTCGCCGGGGCTGCGCTCCGACGGAGGCGGCGGGACGTTACGGCTCGGTGAGCTCGAAGAGGCGGTAGGGCTCGGCCCAACCCGAGAGGTACGAGCGGTCCGGCAGCGGCGGGAGCGGGATCCCCAGGACCCGCCGCAGCACGAGCCGCCAGCCGTTGATCGGCGTCATCCCCGGCGCGACCTCGCTGCAGTCGCCGTCGGGGAGTCGCCACGCGGAGAGGATGGAGAGCCGCTCGATCGCGTCGCTGTGCGCGGGATCGGCCCAGTCGAGCTTGTCCCCCGGGCCGTGATCGCCCTGCAGCACGATCACCGGTGGCGTCGAGGAGGTCGCGAGGATCCCGTCGATCACCGCGCGCACGCGGCCATTCACGAACGCCGCCTGCGCGCGGTAGCCCTCGACGTACGACTCGCCCGCCGGATCTCCGAGCGCGTGCCAGTGCGAGCCGTCGTGCAGTCCTGCGGGGAGCGGGTTCGGGCGATCGCGCCCGTCGGCCGCGAAGACGAAGGGCGGATGCGGCGCGAGCACGTGCGCGAAGGCGAAGACCGGCGACTCCCAGCGATCTCCCCGCTCCAGATCGTCGAAGACGGCGCGCACATGACGGCGGTGCAGCGCGTGGGTGAGCAGGCCCGGCTCCGCGCCCGCGAGCTCCAGCAGCGTCGGGACCGACGTCGAGAGCAGCCAGTGGTACGCGAGCTCGTCGAGCGTCGGCCAGGGCCCCGCCTGCTCGTCGGGCGCGCCCTGCCGCAGCGGCGCGTATTCCGTCGGCCAGACGACGAGCCGCCAGCCCGCGGCGCGGAAGGCGCGCACGACGCGGTTGTCGGCGATGAGCGCGCGCAGCGCGTGGCGGGTGGAGGAGGTCGGGTCGACGTCGGTGAGCAGCTCGTCGAGCGGCGCCGCGTTGAGCGCGGAGGCGAGCGACAGCAGCGTCTGGCCGTAATTCGCGCGCGCGCGCTCGGCGACGCAGAAACCCCGCGAGCGCAGAAAAGGCGTGAGCTCGTCGGGCAGGCCGTAGCGCTCCGCGAGCACGTCGGGCCGGCCGTAGCCGTCGAGCACGAGGTACCAGACGTCGGGGCGCGCGGTGGGCGCCGTGTGCGCGGGCGGCCAGCCGTCGAAGCGATCCGCGCGCGGGACGGGCGCCGTCTGCCCCTGCAGGTGCGACGCCCAGAGGATCGCGCCGAAGAGCGCGGCGATCGCGGCGGTGAGGTTGGCGAAGGTGGTCAGCACCTCCTCGAGGCGGCGCGCGGCGAGCGCGAGGCCGACGAGCCCCAGCAGCACGAGCCAGAACATCCCGTGACCTGAGCCCGGCAGCTGCATCGTCAGCGCCACCGAGAGCAGCGTTGCGGCGAGCGCGCTGGTGCGGGCGCGCCGGGTCACGAGCGCGAGGAGCCCCCACAGCCCGAGCGTGAAGGCGATCGTGCCGAGGGCGAACGGCAGCAGCGCGATCGCGGGCGTCACCGTGACGGTCTTCTGGCCGTAGGCGAAGAGGCCGGCGAGCGGGGCGAGCAGAAGGTGGAGCGGCGGTGGGCGACGCACGGCGGCGTCGGTCACGCGCGGCGCTCCAGCAGGAGCAGCGTGCGCTCGGTGCCGGGGATCGGCTCCTGCGCGAGCGTCGTGAAGTATGGCGCCGCCGCGTCGAGCAGGCCGGGAAGTGTATAGCCGGGGAAGACGTCCTCGCGCGTCGCGAGCAGCCGCTTCACCTGCGAGTCCGTCTTTGGCACGAACTCCAGCACGACACGCCGGCCGAGCGACGCCAGATACCCGCACAACTGCGAGAGCGGCACGTTGTTGGAGAGCGCCAGGTGGTGCACGAGCGCCAGCGCGAGCACGACGTCCGCGGGCCCGCGCTGCGCGAGCGAGGCGCGCTCGGTGTTCGCCCAGCCGAGCCCGGCGCTGGGGTTCGTCAGGTCCTGCAGGAGCGGCAGGATCCGGCGCTCGTCCGCCGCGCGCCCGGCGCGCACGTGCTGCTCCACGGCCGCGGGATCGACGTCGAAGGCGCAGACATACGCGCCGGTCTCCGCCGCGACCCGGCTGAAGCGCCCGGTGTTGGCGCCCAGATCCCAGATCGTCTCGAGCGGCCCGCGCGCCTTCGCGGCGGCGAGCAGCTTTGCCACCAGCGCGTCCTTCGCCGCGTGCGCCTCGTCCGAGTAGTTCGTGTGTGCGTAGTACGCGCCCCACTCGGTGCCCGCGGGCGTCCACGAGAGCCCCTCGATCGCGCCCTGCAGGCTCTCGAGCAGCCCGAGCATCGAGGCCATCCCCATGCCGCCCGCGCGGGCCTTCGGCGGAGCGGTGGCGGCCTCGTCGGCGAAGCGCGTGGTCGCGCCGGCGTGCAGGTGCAGGTGGGTCAGCAGCGACGGCCGCAGCTTCGTCGAGAACGGCAGCAGCCGGCTCACGAGCGGCAGCGGCGGGCCGTCGACGTGCACCCGCGCGAGCTGGGAGAGCGAGACGTCGACGTGCGCCATCAGCGCGAGCGGGCCCAGGAAATGCCGGCAGAACTGCTGATACGCGACCCACGGCGCGCCCTCTTCGCGCCGGGCGAAGGAGAGCGTGTCGAGGAAGATCGCGCGCGAGCCGACGAACTGCACGTTGTAGGCGGAGGCGTCGCGCAGCGTGCAGCCATGCGCGAGCGCCCGCCGCTGCAGCTCCAGCGTCAGGCGCGCGGCGGCCTGCAGCTGCGAGAAGCTCCACTCGTACGGGTGGCTGATGAAGGGCAGGCGCTCGGGCGCGATCACGCGGTGGGCGCCGGGCGCGAAGCCCGGCACCTCGGGCAGCTCTGCGTGCGGCACGAGCAGCTTTGCCTCGATCAGCTCGCCGCGCAGCGTGGCGCAGGCCGCCCAGTCGGCCGCGCCGGCCGGCTCGATCTGCCGATAGAGGCGGCCCTCGTGCGTGAAGAGGAAGCCGCTCGGATCGCGGAACGAGGCGTCGAGCCTACCGAGGGTCATCCGGCCGTCCGGCCCGCTGCGCGCCGTCGTCCGGCAGCGGCTTGCGCGTGAGCCACGCCTTGAGCCGGCGCCAGTAGAGCTTGAGCGTGAAGAGCGCGCCGAGCAGGCCCGCGAGCGCCATCTGCAGCACGAGGCTGCCGGTGCCGGGGTCGAGGTAGGCGGCGGCGACGCCGGGCCGCGCGAGCAGCGTGAGCGCCAGCGCCGCGACGAGCAGGCGATCAACGGCGTGCTCGGAACGACCGGTCATGGCGGCTCAGGCGGAGAAAACGGGGAAAAACGACGGTAGCCGAGGCCCCCGGGCCCCGCAACCGAACGGGAGCGTCGAACAGGTCGGGCGCCGTCGCGGGCGACCGAACCTGCCGGGGCGCTCTAGAGTCGCGCCGTGCCTCGAATCCTCGTCGTCGACGACGACCCCCACATCCGCGAGGTCGTCCGCTTCGCCCTCGAGAAGGCGGGCCACGAGGTCTTCGTCGCCACCGACGGCCGCGCCGCGCTCGAGGCGGTGGAGCGCCACCCGCCCGACGCGATCGTGCTCGACGTGCTGATGCCGGAGCAGGACGGCCTCGAGGTCTGTCGCACCCTGCGGGGGCGCGGCGCGCGCATGCCGATCCTGTTCCTCTCGAGCCGCGACGACGAGCTCGATCGGATCCTCGGCCTCGAGCTCGGCGGCGACGACTACATCAGCAAGCCCTTCAGCCCGCGCGAGCTCGTGGCGCGGGTGAAGGCGCAGCTGCGCCGCCTGCAGCCGTCGACCGAGCCCGAGGCGAAGGTCGTGCGCAGAGGCGCGCTGCTGCTCGATCCCGACCGACATCTGTGCAGCTTTTCGGGGACGGAGGTCCTGCTCACGGTGACGGAGTTCGCGCTCCTGCACGCGCTCGCGGGCCAGCCGGGCAAGGTCTACACGCGCGACGAGCTCGTCGACCGCGCCTGGGGCCCCGGCCACGCGCTCACCGATCGCACGATCGACAGCCACGTCCGCCGGATCCGCAGGAAGCTCGCGGACGTCGGCGCGGGAGATCCGGTGGAGACCGTCTACGGGCTCGGCTACCGGCTGCGGGAGCTCCCCTGACGACCGCGCCGCGCGGGCCGTCGATCGGGCTGCTGCTCCTGCTCGTGAACGGCGGCGCGCTGCTCGTGCCGCTCGCGGCGATCCTGCTGCTGCGCCTCTACGACAACCACCTCGTGCGCCACACCGAGCAGAGCCTGCTCGCCGAGTCGGTCGCGCTCGGCGAGGCGTACCGCGAGGCGTGGCTGCGCGCGTCGGGGCTCGATCCGTCGGCGCCGCCCGACCCGCGGCCCCCCGGCGCCGCCGATCCGGACTTCCAGCCGGTGGAGGCGCTCCTCGACGTCCACGACG
>CAYHCR010000321.1:0-5159 GCA_964354895.1 uncultured Myxococcales bacterium
GAAGCTCGAAGGTAGAAGGGATCCTCCTCGACGCCCCAGGCGGCGAAGACGATCGTGCGTCGGTCGCCGGCGGGAGGTTCGTCGATGAGGTGTCGCGCGAGCGCCAGGAGTGCGGTGACGCCGCTGGCGTTGTCGTCGGCGCCCAGCACCAGTTGGCCGTCGGCGGCGCCGGAGCGGCCGAGGTGGTCCACGTGGGCGCCCACCACGATGACCTCGTCGGCGAGGGCGCCGCTGCCCGGGATCGAGCCGAGGAGGGAGGTGAAGCGGAAGCGTGCCTCCGGGTCGAACTCGTAGTCGAGGATGTCCGACGCAGGCACGACCTCGTCGCCGGCCGTCTCGAAGACGTGGCGGTAGGAGTCGTCAGGCAGCCCCGCCAGGGCCGGGGCGCCGGGCGTGAGCCCGATGCAGGCGAACTGCGCCTCGACGAAGTCGACGGCGAGGAGCAAGCCCTCGCTGTCGAAGCGGCGCCCCTCGAGGTCGGGGTGGGCGAGGGTGTCGATGGCCGCGCGCCCGAAGGTGTCGCTGAAGGGGTCGAGCGTGCAGTCGAAATCTGCCCGTGGCCGGACGTCGGCCTCGGGCTTCGGCCCGGAGGAACACCCCACGAGGGAGCCGAGGAGCAGCGGCAGGAGACGAGAGGACATCGTCGGCAAGGGGGCCTCCGGGGCCGCGACGCTAGCACCGTCGTTGGAATGCCCATTCCGTCCGAGGCCGACCGAGGACGGACGGAGCCGACGGAGACCGAACACCTCGCACGCGGGGCGTCCAGCCCGGAGGAGTCGCAGCCGCCCTCCGAGGCACCTCCCGCGCGTGGCGTGATCCGTGCACCGCTTCCGGGCCACACGACGCGGCGTAACCGTTCACGCGCTTCCACAGGCCCTGCGCCCCGGGGGGATCGACGCGGATCTCCGATCTTGCTCCGATCCCTTCGATGGCGGCGACCGAGACCAGTGACCAGAAGATCGATCGCCTCCTCGCGAAGGTCGACGCGCTGACGGCACGCGTCGCGGGGTTGGAGCGCGAGAACCAGACGCTCCACGCGGAGAACGCGAAGCTGCGAACCAAGCTCGCGAAGGTCGAGGCCGAGAACACGGACCTCCGCGGCCGGCTCGGCATGAACTCGTCGAACTCCTCGATGCCGCCGTCGACCGACGCCCCATGTGTCGTACGAGGCAAGAAGGAGCCGACCGGGCGCAAGCGCGGCGGCCAACCAGGCCATGAAGCGCAGCTGCGGGAGCCGATCCCGGACGACCAGATCACCGGCAGGCACGAGCTCCACCCGACGCACTGCGACGGCTGTCACCGGGAGCTGACCGGCGCCGCCGTCGAGCCGCGGCACCACCAGGTGGTCGACCTTCCGGACTTCCGGCCGCTCGTCGATGACTGGGCGCTGCATGGTCGCGGTTGCGAGCACTGCGGGACCGTGACGCGCGCGCGACTGCCCGCCGACGTGCCGGTCGGAAACTTCGGGCCGGGCGTCATCGCCCTCGTCGCGCTGCTGACCGCGCACGTCGGCGCCTCCAAGCGAAAGGCGCAGGGCTTCCTCGCGCAGCTGCTCAACGTGAAAGTCGCGCTGGGGACGATCTGCGCGCTGGAGCGGTTGGCTGCGGACGCGACCGAGCCCGCCTACGAAGAGGCACGGGCTGCGGTGCTGGCGAGCCCGGAGGCCGGCGCAGACGAGACGGGCTGGCGCGTCGCAAAGACGAAGGGCTGGCTCTGGGTGGCGGTCTGCGCGACCGCCGCATACTTCGTCGTGGCGCGCAGCCGCGGCGCGGCGGTCGCGAAGCACTTGCTCGAGGGGTTCGAGGGCATCCTCAGCACGGACCGGTGGGTCGGCTACAACTGGGTGCCACTGGAGCGACGGCAGCTATGCTGGGCGCACCTGAGCCGAGACATCCAGAGCTGGGTGGATCGCGGCGGCATCGGCGAGTTGCTTGGAGGGGCGCTGAAGCGGGAGAAGGACAAGCTGTTCCGCTGGTGGAGCGAGGTGCGCGACGGGACGATGACCCGGGCGCAGTTCCGCAAACGCGTGCAGCGCGACGTCCAGCCCGCCGTGCGGCGGCTCCTGGAGATGGCGGTCGTGTGTCCGGACCCCAAGATCGCGGGCATGGCGAAGGAGTTGCTCAAGGTTGAGACGGCCCTTTGGACGTTCGTCCGCATCGCGGGAATCCAGCCGACGAACCATCGGTCGGAGCGTACGATCCGGCCGGCAGTGATGTGGCGCAAACGCTCCTTCGGGAACGACAGCCTCGAAGGAGCTCGATTCGTGGCGCACATGCTGACGGTCGAAGCGACGCTCCGGCAGATGAACCGCGGGATGTATGCGTTCCTGCTGAACTCCGTCCGCGCCCACGTGCGTCATACGACTCCGCCGTCGATCTTCGCGGCTGCGCCTGGCGGGGAGATGGCTCGAGCCGCGTGAACGGTTACGGATCAAGCTCGATCAGTGCTCGGTGATGAACAGGGTGAAGAGCCCGCAGCGCGCACACTGGATCTCGTCGTTCGAGGTGGCGTCGCCGTTGCGACTGCACCACCACGAGTGCCAGATCTGCAGGTTCCCCTCGGCGTTGCCGCACCCGCCGCACGCCAGCGACGTCGCCCACCCGGCGCCCCCGGTCCTGACCAGCGAACCGAGGTCCCGCTGTTCGCTCAGCGGCCGGGCCGCGTAGTCCAAGGGGGCGACGATCGGAGTGCGCGAGACGGTCGACATGGAGTGCCAGCGTAGCCGCAAGGCGCAGCGCGCAGGCGCGCGGCTGGCGAGGTGGACGTTTCGGGCCGGAGCCGCCCCTCGAGAGCGGGCGGTGCGGGAGGGTGACGAACGTCTGAAGAGGAACCCCCCGGGGGCTACGGCCGAGCAGGACACGACCGGCAGGTGATCCCCGCAGAGGGGAGCTGGGCCGGGCTCCCGATCAGAGCGCTCGACAAGCGTCCTCCTCGACGTCGATCCACACTTCGTTCCGGCGGTTCCACGGCAGGGTGAACGGATCGTTGTAGCGGGCGATGGTGGCCGGTCCACCACTCTGCAGGCTGCGCGCGTCGAGCCACGCTCGGAGCGCGTCGGAGCGTTCGCTCACGGCCGCGTCGGTCGTGAAGCCATCGAACATCGAGACGGCGACACAGCGCGCCGGCCGCGCGACGAAGCGAACGCGCGGATCGTTCGGCTCGGGGAGCGTGTCGAGGGTGTAGACACTCGGCATCAGGAAGCTCGTCTTCCACCGCGGGGTCTTCGAGCCAGCGGCTGTCGTGCGCTCCGACAGGACGGGTGCCGTCATCGCGATGGTCTCGCTCGCGTCGTCCGCGGTGGAGGCGACGGGAGCCGTCATCGCGATCTTCTGCTTCGTGCGGTTTCCGCCAAAGATGTATCCGGCGAGGATCCGGAACGAGGCGCGTGCGGCTGCGTCGTACTCGCCCTCGACGACGGTCTCGGCCGCGACGAGCGGCGCGATGCGTCGCACCTCGTGACGACCATCCGCGAGGATCGCCGTGTACTTCGGGAGCTCGAGGGAGGGATCGACCCGGCCGACGCCGCTGCCGGTCGCGCAGGCGGTCATCGTCAGCAGGGAGATCGAAGCTGTTCCGAGAAGGACGATTCGCATGCGGGCCTCCGACCGGAAGATGCGGCACGGTCGCGTCCGTTGCGCGTGGCCGTGCCCCGCGAGGAGCAGCCGCGGCGCGGGGTGCCAACGATCGCCGTGAACCGCGAACAGGCGATCGTCCCGATCGCGGGGACGCCTTCTGTCCGAGGTGAGGCCGCGAGGCAACGAGCGCGGCGCCGCCTCTTCCGGCGCGATCGCGCCCGGCGCGCTCGGAGCGCCGCGGGACCGGCCGATCGTCGACAGCGGATCGGAGAACGCGCCGCGCGGCGACCCATGGCTCTTCGAGCTGCCGTTCCTGGCTGAAGCGCTACGGCGCGAGGCGCTCGTCGACCGTGAAGCCCCCGGGACGAGGGCCGTTCACGAGCCCGTCCGGAGCGGGTCCCCGGTGCGCCGCTCGGTGCGCGCCCGGTCGATCTCCCGGGCGACCGCCCGCCCGATCCGCTCCACCGCCAGGTCGACCGACGAATAGGCGTCGCCGGTCATGTCGTCGAGGGTGGCGGAGCCGAAGAGCGGGCCGTGGACCGTGACCTGGCAGCGCTTGTCCACGCCGCCTTTGGGTCCGTTGACGTCGGAGATCCGCACGACGGCGGCCGTGACCTCGTCGCCGAAGCGGTCCAGGTGGGCGTGGAGCTGACGCTCCGTGTGGTCGCGAAGGGCCTCCGAAGAATCCAGCGCGCGAAACCGAACCTCGATCTCCATGTCGTTCTCTCCTGTTCGCCGGCGTCGTCCGTGACGCTGCCTGTCGTTTGTAGGGCCGCGCCGTCATGTAGACCATAACGAAAGAACGACAGGACATGTCGACAGAGTCGACATAAGCTCGCGGGCATGGAATGGGTCAACTACCACCACCTGCTCTACTTCTGGGTCGTCGCCCGCGAAGGAGGCCTCGTCGCCGCGGGCAAGGTGCTGCGGCTCTCGCACCCGACGCTGAGCGCCCAGATCCACTCGCTCGAAGATCGCCTGGGCGCAAAGCTCTTCACCAAGGTCGGTCGGAAGCTCGCGCTGACCGAGACCGGTCGCGTGGTGTTCAGGTATGCGGACGAGATCTTCACGCTCGGCCGCGAGATGGTGGACACCGTACAGGGGCGCGCCACGGGCCAGCCGCTCCGGCTCGAGGTGGGGATCGCGGACGTGGTCCCCAAGCTCGTCGTGCGTCGACTGCTTCGCCCGGCCCTCGAGCTGCCTGAGCCGGTCCGGCTCGTCTGCTACGAGGCGTCCGCCGAGAAGCTGCTCGCCGACCTCGCGCTGCACTCGCTCGACATCGTGATCTCGGACGCGCCCGTGCCCACCGGCAGCAGCGTGCGTGCGTTCCACCACCTGCTCGGGGAGACCGGTGTCAGCTTCTTCGGCACGAGCGAGCTCGTGAAGCGATACAAGCGCGGGTTTCCGGGGTCGCTCAACGGGGCCCCCCTCCTGCTGCCGCTCGAGCACCTCACGCTTCGGCGCTCGCTCAACCAGTGGTTCGACCGCAACGACCTCAAGCCCCGGGTGGTCGGAGAGTTCGAGGACAGCGCGCTCCTGAAGGTGTTCGGCGGCGACGGCGTCGGGCTCTTCCCTGCGCCGACC
>CAYHCR010000322.1:0-1162 GCA_964354895.1 uncultured Myxococcales bacterium
GCAAGGACTTCTCGGCCGCCAAGGAGCAGTCGCTCTCGGAGATCTCGACGTCGCGCGTGCTCTACGGCGTCGCAGGGCTGGCCGCGATCGGCGCCGGACTCCTCTTCTGGGCCGACAGCGACGACGACGGCGCCCGCGCTCGACGTCCGTGACCCCGCCGGTACCGCTCGAGGCGCGCGCCGTCTCGGTGCGGCTCGGCGGCGAGCGCGACGTCCTCCACGACGTGACGCTGCCGGTCGCCTCGGGCGAGGTGCTCGGGCTGCTCGGCCGCAACGGCGCGGGCAAGAGCACGCTGGGTCGACTGCTGGCCGGCCTGCTCCCTCCGACGCGCGGCGAGCTCCTGCTGTACGGCCGGCCGATCGGCGACCATCCGCGACGTGAGCTCGCGCGGACGATCGCCTGGCTCGCGCAGGAGCCGGCGGACGACGTCGGCTTCACGGCGCTGGAGTTCGTGCTGCTCGGCCGCGCGCCGTGGCTCGGCCCGCTCGGGCTCGAGTCGGCGGCGGATCGGGCCCGCGCGACGGCGGCGCTGGAGCGGCTGCACGTCGGCGCGCTCGCGACCCGGCCGTTCGCGCGCCTCTCGGGCGGCGAGCGGCGTCGCGTCGAGCTCGCCCGGCTGCTCGTGCAGGAGGCGCCGCTCTGGATCCTCGACGAGCCGGCCGCGCACCTCGACGTGGCGCACGTGCAGCTCGCGCTGTCGCTGGCGCGCGAGCGGGCCGACACGGGCGGCGCGGTGGTCGTCGTCCTGCACGAGCTCGCCGCCGCGGCCGCCTGCGATCGACTGGCGCTGCTGCACGAGGGCCGGCTCGTCGCGCTCGGGACGCCGGCCAGGCTGCTCACGCCCGAGGTGCTCGAGCCGGTGCTCGGCGTGCGCCTCGTCTCGGTGTCACACCCGCAGACCGGCGCGCCGGTGCTCCTGCCGGCCGCGATCAGCGCCCCGCGCGGAAGCGGATCGGCACCCTGAGGCAACGGCCGCCCTCGCGCGGCACCGGCAGCGCGCCTGCGCCGCCGACCACGCAGGAGAGCGCGGCGGCGTCGAGCGCGGAGACGCCGCTGCCGGTCACGAGCGCGAGCTCGCGTACGGCGCCCGCCTCGTCTACGCAGAACTTCACGACGGCCGTGCCCTCCGTCCGGAGGCGCTCGAGCGCGCGCGGATAGCAGC
>CAYHCR010000322.1:1172-5159 GCA_964354895.1 uncultured Myxococcales bacterium
ATAGCAGCCCGCCGCGCGTGCGCGCAGCGCCCGGAGGAGCGCCGCCAGCGCCGGATCGACGCCCCCTCCGGCCCCGCGGGCGGCCGGCGTGGCGATCTCACCGGCTTCGCCACCGCCGGAGGTCCCGCGCCCGCCGAGTTCGCCGATCGCCGTACCCCCGTCGCCTGCCGCGCCGGCGCCCTCCGCCGCCGGAAGCCGTCGCTCCGCCGCAGCGAGCGCCCCGGAGACCTCGGCGGCCTCGAGCTCGATCGCCCAGAACGCCGCGGGAGGCCGCACGAGGGGTGCCAGCCGAGCCGCGAGGATCGGCGCACGGGGGGCGCGCAGCGTCGGCGGAAGGAAGCGCACCGGCGAGGCCGGCCGGGCGGCCGGCGGCGCCACCGACGGCAGCTCAACGATCTCCACCTCGAGCTCCCGCGGCGGCGGCGGTCGCAGCGGCGGCGGTCGCAGCGGCAGCGCGAGCGCGAGGAGCGCGAGCCCGCCGTGCAGCACCGCAGCGGCGCAAAGCCCGGCGAGCGCTCGCACCGCCGCGTTCACTCAGCCCGGGAACGGCGGCCAGCCGAGCGCGCGGCCGCCGATGACGTGGAGGTGGAGGTGGAAGACCGACTGGCCTCCGTCGGCGCCGCTGTTGATGACGACGCGGTAGCCGCGCGCGGCGAGCCCCTCCTTCTCGGCGACGTCGCGCGCCGCCGAGAGCAGCGCGCCGAGCTCCTCGAGCGGCACGTGCCCGCTGGCGGCGAGCGACGGCACGTGCTGCTTCGGGATCACGAGCACGTGGTTCGGCGCGACCGGGTGCAGGTCCCGGAACGCGACGGCGTGCTCCGACTCCCAGACGAGGTTCGCCGGGATCTCTTTGGCGGCGATGCGGCAGAAGAGGCAGCCCATGTCACTCCCGTATCCAGGCGGTCAGAAGAGCTTGCGGGTGTCGAGCAGGATCGTCACGGGCCCGTCGTTGACGAGCTCGACGGCCATCGTCGTGCGGAAGCGGCCGGTCTCGGTGACGACGCCCGAGGTCCGGCAGTGCTGCACGAACCGATCGAAGAGCCGCTCGGCCGGCTCGGGGGCCTCGGCCTCGAGGAACGCCGGGCGCCGCCCCTTGCGCACGTCGCCGAGCAGCGTGAACTGCGAGACCGCGAGCACGCTGCCGCCGGCCTCGCGCACGTCACGGTTCATCTTGTCTGCGTCGTCCTCGAAGATCCGGAGGCCGACGACCTTCTCGGCGAGCGCGCGGGCGTCGTCCTCGCCGTCCCCTCGCGCGACGCCCACGAAGACGCAGAGCCCGCCGGCGATCCCGCCGACGAGCTCGCCCTCGACCGTCACGCGCGCCCGCGCGACGCGCTGGACCACCGCTCGCATCGTTGGCCGCTCTACCACGCCCCCTTCGTTTCGGCGTATCGTCCGCGGCTTGCTGCGGGACCCGTCGGTCCCGGCTCCGAGGCTCCGATGGACTTCGACTGGCTGGCGACGGCGCGCGAGCTCATCGCGGCCGAGTCCGTCTCGGCGAGCGGCAACGAGCGCGCGGTCCGGGTGCTCGAGCGCGTGGCCGCGTCGCTCGGATTGCAGAGCTTCCGTCAGTCGACCGAGGCGCTCGGCGTGCCGCAGCACAACCTCGTCGTCCACCACGTCGGTCACCCGCCGAGCGACGGCGGGCTGCTGCTCGTCACCCACACCGACACGGTCGGCGCCGGGCCGCTGGAGCTGTGGACGAAGACCGACCCGTGGGTGCTGCACCAGGAGGGCGACGTGCTGACGGGCCTGGGCGTCGTCGACGTGAAGCTCGACGCGCTCGCGAAGCTCGTCGCGCTCGCGGGAGCGCCGGCCTCCGCGCGCGGCCGCGTCGCGTTCGTGGGCACCTTCGCGGAGGAGGTCGGGTGCCTCGGCGCGCGCCACTTCGTGCAGAGCGGCCTCTTCCGCCCGCGCTTTGTGAGCTGCGGCGAGCCGAGCGAGCTGCGGATCATCGACGCGCACAAGGGCTACCTCGTCGCGCGCGTGCTGGTGCGCGAGCTGCGCGCGGACGCGGCGCCCGACGCGCGGCTCCGGCTCGTGTTCGAGGGCAAGGCGGCCCACAGCTCGACGCCCCACCTCGGCGTCAACGCGATCGAGCGCGCGTTCGCCTTCTGCGACGTCGAAGGGCTCTCGATCCACGCGGCGCGCGGCGGCGATCTCGCCAACAAGGTGCCCGCGCGCGCCGAGGTGGAGGTCGCCGACGGCCCCGACGTGGCCGACGACGCGCGGGACGCCGGCGCCCGCGTCGAGCCCGTCACAGGGCCGCGCCCGAGCTCCGCGCGCTCGATCCGCGCCGCCCGCCGCGTCGCGGTGGAGCTGCGCCGCCTGATCGTCGAGGCCGAGCCGCGCGAGGCCCGCCGCTTCGCGCCGAAGACCACCGTCTTCAACGTCGGCGTCGTGGCGTGCCCCGCGGGCGGCGTCGAGCTGACGTGCGACGCGCGCCTGCTCCCCGGCCACGATCCCGAGGCGCTCTTCGCGCGGCTCGAGGCGTTCGCCGACGAGCTCGCCGGCGCCGAGGGCCTCGAGCTCGGCGTGGCCCGCGAGCGCAGCAACCCGGCGATGGCCCTGCCGGCCGACTCCCGCCTCCGGGAGGCCGCGCGCGCCGCCTCCCGCGCGCTCGGGCTGCCCGACGAGCCGCAGGCGAAGCCCACCAACACCGAAGGCGGCGTCTTCGTCTCGGCCGGGCTCGAGGCGATCGTCTTCGGCCCCGGCCGCTCGACCGGGAACGCGCACACCGCGAACGAGCACCAGAGCCTGGCGCAGCTGCAGCGCGCGGCCGACTGGTACGCGAAGCTGATCGAGAACCTCTGCGCATGAGCCGGTGCTCCCCATGATGCTGCTGCGCGACGCGCAGAAGTCGGACCTCCCCGGGCTCAAGCGGCTCGCGGCGGTCCTCGACACGGTGAACCTCCCGAACGACGAGGCCGCGCTCGCCCGAATCCTCGACACCTCCGCGCGCAGCTTTGCCGGCAAGATCCGCGAGGCCTTCCGGCGCGAGTACCTCTTCGTGCTGGAGGATCCCAAGGGGCGCATCCTCGGCACCTCGATGATCCTCGCGCAGCACGGCACCCGCGAGGCGCCGCACGTCTTCTTCGAGGTGAGCCAGCGCGAGAGCTACTCCGCGTCGCTCGACCGCCACTTCCGCCACCAGGTGCTCTCGCTCGCCTACAACTACGAGGGCCCGACCGAGATCGGCGGGCTGGTGGTGGACCCCGCGTTTCGCGGCCTCGGAAAGCCCGGCAAGCAGCTCTCGTTCGTGCGCTTCCTCTTCCTCGCGATGCACCGCGAGCGCTTCCGCGACGTCGTGCTGGCAGAGCTGCTCCCGCCCCTGCTGGCCGACGGCCGCTCGCTGCTCTGGGAGTCGATCGGTCGGCGCTTCACGGGCCTCGACTACCATGAGGCCGATCGCCTCTCGCGGCAGAACAAGGAGTTCATCAAGGAGCTCTTCCCGCAGAGCGATCTGTGGGCGACGTTGCTGCCGCCCCGCGCGCAGCAGGTGATCGGCCGCGTCGGCCCCGAGACCGAGGGCGTCCGGAAGATCCTCGAGCGGATCGGCTTCCGCTACGTCGAGCGGATCGATCCCTTCGACGGCGGCCCGCACTTCGAGGCGCAGACCTCCGCGATCTCGCTCGTCCGACACCACCGCAAGTGTCGGGTGCTGGCCGAGGACTTCCAGGGCCAGGCCGAGGAGCACCTCGTCGGCCTCGACACGTCGCCGGGCGGCCGCAGCCGCTTCCGCGCGGTGCGCACGATGGCGCGGGTGGACGGCGAGACGGTCGCGCTGCCGCTCGAGGCGCGCGCGCGGCTCGGCGTGCTGCCGGGCCGTCGCGTTCACCTCGTCCCCTTCGAGTAGGTCGCGCCGCTAGGCGGCCTGAAACGCAGTGCCGGTCGAACCGGGCCGCTCGAGCTCCCCGAGCAGCTCGCCTTGGCCTGCGCCGACGATGTGGACCGCGCCGATGCCGGCCGCGAGCGCGTCGAGCGCCC
>CAYHCR010000323.1:0-5152 GCA_964354895.1 uncultured Myxococcales bacterium
GGGGCGACGGCGACGATCGCGCCGAGCGCGAGCGGGGAGAGCAGGCGGCGCGGGCGCTCCTCCGGCCGGAGCGCGTCCGCCGCGAGATCGGCGCCACACTGCACGCACTCGAACGAGACCGAGTCGTCGGGCTGGGCGCGACCGCAGCCGGGGCAGACGGTCGCGCGCGGGGTCGTCATGCGGGTCCGTTACTCGAAGGCGAGCGCGCGCTCGAAGTCGGCCGGGTTCGTCGCGGCCTCGCGGGCGGCGTCGAGCGTGACCTTCCCCTCGCGGAGCAGGATCGCGAGGTGCTGATCGAACGACTGCGTGCCGAGGATGTCGTGGTTGCGCTCGAGGAAGTCCTTGATGCTGTCGGTCCGCTCCTCGTCCTTGATGTACTCCACGACCGTCATCGAGGAGACCATGATCTCCGCCGCGACGACGCGCCCCTTGCCCGACGCGTGCGGCAGGAGGCGCTGGCTCACGGTCGCCTTGAGGTTGTCGGCCAGTCGATTGCGGACGCCGTGCTGGCCCTCCGGCGGGAACACGCCGACCACCCGTCCGATCGTGCGCACGCAGTCGGTGGTGTGGACCGTCGAGAGCAGGAGGTGACCGGTCTCCGAGGCCTTCAGCGCGATCTCGAGCGTCTCGAGGTCGCGCATCTCGCCGACGAGGATGACGTCCGGGTCCTGCCGCAGCGCGGCGCGAAGCGCGTGCGAGAAGCTCTTCGTGTCCGCGCCGATCTCCCGCTGCGTCAGGCGTGAGAACTTGTCCTCATGCAGAAACTCGATCGGGTCCTCGATCGTGAGGATGTGTTTGCGGTTGTGGTTGTTGATGAAGTTCACGACCGCCGCGAGCGTGGAGCTCTTGCCGGAGCCGGTCACGCCGGTCACGAGGATCATGCCGCGCTCTTCGCCGCTGATCCGCTCGAGGACCTTGGGCAGGCCGAGCCGCTCGAACGTCGGCACGACGAACGGGATCGTCCGCATGATCGCGCCGAGGTGGCCCTTCGCGCGGTGGAGGTTCACGCGAAAGCGGCCGACGCCCTCGAGGGCGTAGCTCGTGTCGTGATCCTCGATGTCCGCGACCTCGCCCTTGTATCGGATGGCCGAGAGCACGTGGTGGGCGATACGTGCGGTGTCGTCGGGCTGCAGCGCGGGCACCTTGACCGGCAGCAATTGCCCGTTGATCCGCAGGGCCGGCGGCGCGCCGACCTTGAAGTGGACGTCGGAGGCGCCGTTCTTCACGGCCGCCGCAAGGAACTGGTTGAAGGTGTTGATCTCCACGATCGGCTCCCCCCGGGCCGCGGGCACCTCGCGGCGCGCGGCTCGTCAAGCGTTGCAGATGTTTCGGTGGCGCGTCAGCGGACCGTCGTCGGCGCAGCGTTCGGCGCGGCGAGCCGCTCGTTCGCGCGTCGAAGTCGATCCGTGAGCGATCGGCAGAACGCCTTGTAGACCTTGGTCGCGAACCGGTCGTCGCTCGCGAGCAGCGTCTCGAAGCCGGCGCGCGGGATCTTCAGGAGCCGGCAGGCGGTGACGGCCGAGACGCGCGCGCTGGTCAGCATGTCGTCCACGAGCGACATCTCGCCGAAGAGCTCGCCCTCGTGGAGCCGGGCGACCTCCTCGTCGCGCGAGTGCTCGCCGTCGAGATCGCGGTCGCGGGAGACGAGGCACTCCCCCTCCTGGATCACGTAGAGCGCGTCGCCGAGCGCGCGCTCCTCGACGATCACGGCGCCCGCCGGGAGCTCGAGCTTCTGCAGGATCCCGCCGAGGCGGCTGGTCTCCTCGAACGTGAGGCGGGCGAAGATCGGCAGCTTCTGCAGCAGCTCGACGCCATCGAGCTCTCCGAACCCGGTCAGCTCCACGAATACCTCCCGCTTGGACGCGCGAATGCTACCCGAAGGCGCCGGCGCCCACAGGTCCGTTTCTGGACGGGCGCCGCACGGCCGGTAGCGTCCCCGATATCGGACCTCTCATGCACGCTCGTCGACTCCGCAACCTCGCGCTCGCCTTCCTCGTCCTCGGCGCGGTCGGCCACCTCGCGCTCTCGACCGAAGGCCTGCCCCGCACCGTCCGACTGCGCGACGAGGCCGATCGCCTCCGCGCAGCGAACGCGGCGCTGCGCGACGAGAACAGACGCCTCGGTCGCGAGCTGGCGGCGCTGGCCGATGACCCGCGCGAGCTCGAGCGGGCGGCGCGCGAAGAGCTCGGCCTCGTCAAACCCGGCGAGGTCGTCTTCCGCCTGGAGGATACGCGATGACCCACGCCGCCCGCCGCGCCCTGGCGCTGCTGCTTCGGTTCGGCCCCAGCGGGCTCGCGCCCCCCGCCCTCACGCTGCTCGTCACCGGCCGGCTCGGCGATCCGCCCAGCAGCCCGCCCCCCGCCGCGCCCGTCCTCGTCGGCGTCACGGTCGCGGCCGGCGCCCTCGTGCTGCGCCGGGTCCGCCGCGGCGCGGTCAACCGGCTCCCGACGATCGCCGACGACCTCGAGCTGGGCGCGCTCGCGCTCGCTGCGGGCTACGCGGTCGCGCGCACGGGCGGCGGCCTGACGAGCCCCCTCTATCCGGTCGTCTATCTCCTGGTCGCGTTCCTCGTCGCGTTCCTGCCGGCCCGCGCAGGCCTCGGGCTGACGGCGCTCGCCGTGGTCGTCGACTTCGCCTCGTTCGTGGTGCAGGGCGCGCTGTTGCAGGACTGGCCGGTGCTGGTCGCGCACGTCGGCTTTCTTGCGGTCTTCGCGGTGCTCTATCACCTGGTCCTGCGCAGCCAGATCGTCGTGCGGCGTGCGACCGACGATCTGGCCGATCGGAACCGGCGCAAGGACGTCGCCGAGCGCGCGCGCGACTACCGACTCCTCTCCGCCGGCGAGGGCGATCCAGCCGACGAGCGCTGGGTCACCAGCGCCGTGCGCGAGGTCGAGGAGGCGGTCGGAAACGCGCTCGAGGTCGCCGAGGTCGCGCTCAAGACGCACACGGTCGCGGTCTTCCTGGCGCACGGAGACGACAAGCTGCTCAAGCTGCATGACTGTCGCTCCGACGCGGATGACGTCCTGCGCGGGGGCTTCGACGCGCGCGAGGGGATCCTCGGCGCGGCGCTCAAGCGCAAGCTCCCGATGCGCCTCTGCGGGGAGCTCAAGGGCGTCACCTGGTACGAGGGCCAGAAGGACGTCCGGTCGGTCCTCATCGCGCCGCTGCTCGATCGGAGGCAGGCGGCGCTCGCGGGCCGCGAGGAGGGCTTCGTCCGGGGCCTCGTGGTCGCGGATCGGAAGGACGCGACGCCCTTCACGGAGGACGACGAGCGGCTGCTCGTGGCGACGAGCCGGGAAGTTCTGCGCGCGATCGAGATCGAGCGCGTGATGGGCTACGTCAATCGGGCCCGCGACGAGAAGGATCGCTTCTACCGCTCGATCGAAGAGCTCAACCGCGCGAGCAAGCCGGCCGAGGTCTTCGCGAGCACCCTCGAGGTCGCGCGCGGCGTGGCGCCGCTCGATTTCGTGGCGCTCACGACGATGACCGAGGGCGAGGACGGCAAGCGGGAGCACCGCGTCGAGGGCGTCGCCGGCGTGAACGCCGGCCAGGCGCTCTCGGGCTACGAGTTCGCCGACAACAACGGCCTCGTCGCCAACGTGGTGCGCTACGGCGCGACGCTGCCGGGACGCGAGCTTCGGCTGCGCGAGAACCCGCTGGTCTTCGACGATGCCGCGCAGCTCAAGGGGCTGCAGGCGCTGCGGATCGTGCCGCTCCGGGCGGGCGATCGGATCCTCGGCACGCTCGTCTGCGGCTCGAGGCGCAAGGGCGCGCTCGGCGCCGATCCGACGCGCATGCTCGAGGTGATCGCGATGCAGGCGGCGCAGAGCGTGCTGCGCGCGCGCCTCTTCGAGCAGACCGAGCGGATGGCGATCACCGACGGCCTGACCGGGCTGCTCAACCACCGCGCGTTCCAGACGAAGTTCGACGAGGAGCTCGCGCGCGCGGCGCGCACGGGCCGGCCGGTCTCGCTGATCCTGACGGACATCGATCACTTCAAGTCCGTCAACGACACCTACGGCCACGCGACCGGCGACGTCGTGATCAAGGGCATCGCGCGGATCCTCCGCGAGACCGCGCGGACCACGGATCTCGTCGCGCGGTACGGCGGCGAGGAGTTCGCGATCGTGCTGCCCGAGACCGACATGGTCGGCGCGAAGATCATCGCCGAGCGGATCCGGCTGCTGGTGAAGGCGCACGAATTCCACAGCGACCTCGGGCCGCTGCACTGCACGCTGTCGCTCGGGATCGCAGGCTTTCCGGCCGTCTCGACGCACAAGGCGGAGCTCTTCGAGCGCGCGGATCAGTGCATGTACCACTGCAAGCGGATGGGCCGGAACCGGTCGACGACCGTGGATGAATTGCAGGCCGCCGGGCCGGTCGCTGCGGCGTGAGGAGGGCGCGATGCGCTGCTGTCATTCCTGTGGCACCGAAGTGCCGGGCAAGGAGCGCGTCGGCCGCCGCGAGGCGTGCGAAGCGTGCAACACTGATCTGCACTGCTGCCTGAACTGCCGGTTGCACGACCCGACCCTCGCGAACGAGTGCCGCGAGCCGGGGACGGAGGTCGTGCGCGATCGCGACGCCGGGAACTTCTGCGACTCGTTCGACTTCCGGCTCGGCCCGAAGATCGGCGGCGATCCGGCGGCGGAGGCGAAGGCGAAGCTCGACGCGCTCTTCCGGAAATGACGAACGAATCCGGGCGGGGGCTTCTCCGTCCGTCCGGACGCGGTGGTAGGCTCCGCCGCCACTCCCGGAGGTCACTTCACGATGACGTCGGTCCGCGCTCTGCTCGTCGCTGCCGTGCTGGTCGCTCTCCCGCTGGCCGCCGTCGCCGCTCCCCCGTCGGTCACCCACGACGAGTTCAAGACCTTCCTCGAGCTGCGGGACGCGATGACCGACGCGCGGGTGCAGAAGCTCCCCGCGGAGAAGCGCGTCGGAGCGATCGCGACCAAGAACTTCAAGATGAAGCCGGCCGCGCTCGAGGCGATCGTGACCAAGGTCGACGCCGAAGGCGGGGAGAAGGGCGTCGGCGAGAAGACGAAGGCCTCGATCGAGGCGTCGGTCGCCGGATCGGCGCTCAAGGGCCGGCTGCTGGAGGTGCGCGTCGACAGCGAGGCGCCGCACGTCGTGACCTACGTCGTGTGGAGGAATG
>CAYHCR010000324.1:0-5143 GCA_964354895.1 uncultured Myxococcales bacterium
GGCGGCGCAGGCGGCGCGACGGGCGCGGCCTGGACCCACGCGGGCGGCGCGGGGGGCGCGTACGCGGGCGGGGGCACATACGCAGACAGCGGCGCAGCGTACAGGGGCGCAGGCGGCGTCCAGGGCTGCAGCGCGGCAGGCTGGCCGGTGACGGCCGGCGCGATCGCCGCGAACGAGCTCTCCACCGTGCGCAGGAACGCGAGGTGGCTCTCGGCCATCAGCCGCTGAAACTCCATCTGCGCGGCGATCGCCGGCGCCTGCAACCGCTCGAGCGAGCCGAGCCACGCGTCGCCATCCACGCGAGGCGCGACCTGCGCCTGCGGCGCGTAGACGGGCTGCGGCGCGCGCGCCGGCTCGGGGGTCGGGCGCGCGACGGAGGCGGCCTCGGGCTGCGTGGGCAGGGCGTTCTTCATTTGCGTGGCTCCGGGCGCGGCGGGGGCCGCAGGGCGGGTCTCGATCGGGGGCGCGGCGGCCGGCTTCGGCTGCGGCGGGGGCTTGCGCGGCAGGTCCTTCGCCGGCGGGTAGGGCTTCGCGTAGTTCGCGCCGCTGAGCTTCAGGCTGAACTTCGGCGCCGGCTTGCTCGCCGGATCGTCGGGCAGGCGCTGCTCGGCCCAGAGCGGCGCGAACGTGAGCTGCACGCCGGCCACCGAGAGGCGACCGAGCGCGAGCTGCAGCGAGGTCAGGCCGTCGCGCCCCCGCTGGTCGAGCGAGATCGCGAGGTGCGGCCGCCCCTCGAGGCATCGCTCCGCGAGCTTGCCGAGCACGCCGTCCGGGCCGACCTCGAGGAACGTGCGCGCGCCCGCGGCGTACATCGCCTCGAGCTCCTCGACGAAGCGCACGGGCTTCGCGATCGCCTCGGCCAGCGTGCTGCGGATGTCGTCGGCGTCCGCCGGGTAGCGCGCGGCGGTGGCGTTGGACCAGTAGGGCACGCGCGCGGGCTGCAGCGGGACGTCCTGCAGGAAGGCCCGGAACGGCGCGACGGCCTCGCCGACGAGCGGCGAGTGGAACGCGGTGGAGACAGGCAGGCGTCGCACCGCGAAGTTCTGCGCCTCGCAGCGCTGCTCGGCCGCTTCGATCGCCGCGACCGGCCCGGAGAGCACGATCTGTCGGGGCGCGTTGTGGTTCGCGAGCACGACCGGCAGCCCTGCGACCGCCGCCTCGACGAGGCTGCGCTCCGCCGCCACCGCCGTCATCGCGCCCGGCTGCGTGCTCGCCTTCGCGACGAGCTCGCCGCGCCGACGCGCGACCCGCAGGCCCGTCGCCTCGTCGAGGATCCCCGCCGCGACGGCCGCCGTCACCTCTCCGAGCGAGTGGCCCGCGACGTGGTCCGGCACGATCCCGAGCGTCCGCAGCAGCCGCAGCTGCGCGAGCGAGCTCGCCGCGATCGCCGGCTGCGCCCACTCCGTCGCGGTCAGCTCCGCCTCCAGCGCCGCCTTCGCCGCGTCGCCGAAGACCGGGATCGGGAAGACGCGATCGGTCACGCAGACGTCGCCGTCCTTCACGATCCCCGCCGCCTGCTCCCAGAGCCCGCGCGCGTCGTCGAAGCGCCGCGCGAGCGCGCCGCCCATGCCGACGTACTGGCTGCCCTGGCCCGAGAACAGGAGCGCGAGCTGGCCGTCGTGCGCGCCGGTGCCGAAGAAGACGCCCCTGGGGGAGGAGAAGGGCTGCGGAGACTTGCGCAGCTGTCCGGCGGCGAAGGCGAGCTTCTCCTTCGCGTCGGCCTCGTCGGTCGCGACGATCGCGAGCCGCGAAGATTTTCTGGCGTCGAAGGCGAGCTGGCTTCGCTTGCACAGGTGCACGAAGGAGCCGGGCGCGGAGAGCACCTTCGCCGCCTCGTCGCAGGCCGCGACGATCGAAGCGACGTTGTCGGCGCCGAGCAGGAAGAGCTCGGTCACGGCCGTGTGCAGCCGCTCCGGCCGCGGCGCGGGCCCCGCGTACTCCTCGAGCGCGACGTGGAAGTTCGTGCCACCGAAGCCGAGCGCGCTGACCGACGCGCGACGGGGGTGGTCCGGCGTGCCGATCCACGGCCGCGTCTCGGTGTTGAGGAAGAACGGGCTCTCCTCGATGTGCAGCTCGGGGTTCGGCGCGCGGACCTTGATCGTCGGCGGCAGCACCTTGTGATGCAGCGCGAGGATCGCCTTGATCATGCCGCCCACGCCGGCGGAGGCCTTGGTGTGGCCGACCTGCGACTTGAGCGAGCCGAGCGCGCAGCTCTGCCGCCTGGTGCCGGCGCGCTCGAAGACCCGGCGCAGCGAGGTGAACTCGGCGAGATCGCCTGCCTTGGTGCCCGTACCGTGCGCCTCGACGAGGCCGACCGTCTCCGGGCCGTACCCGGCGCGCTCGTACGCGCGATCGAGCGCGAGGACCTGGCCGTCGGCGCTGGGCGCATAGATGCTCTTGGCGCGTCCGTCGGACGAGGAGCCGATGCCGCGGATCACCGCGTAGACCGCGTCGCCGTCGCGCTCGGCGTCCGCGAGCCGCTTGAGGGCGATCATGCCGATGCCCTCGCCGAGCATCGTGCCGTCGGACTGATCGGAGAACGGTCGACAGTCGCCGCTGAGCGACAGCGCGCCGGTCTGCGCGAAGCACATGTACATGAAGATGTCGTTGAGGGCGTCGACGCCGCCGGAGATCACGAGATCCGAGTGGCCGAGCGCGAGCTCGTTGCACGACATCGAGATCGCCGCGAGCGAGCCGGCGCACGCCGCGTCGACGACCGCGTTCGTGCCGCCGAGGTCGAGGCGGTTCGTGATGCGGCCGGCGACGACGTTGCCGAGCAGGCCCGGGAAGGTGCTCTCCTGCCACGGCACGTACGAGGCGTCGAACTCGCGGCTCACGGCCTCGATCTGCTCGTCCGTCATCCCCGCCTGCCGCATCGCGTGCTGCACGACTGGCTTCTGCAGGCGACCGGACATGTGGCCGACGAGCTCGGTCGCCGACGCGACGCCCAGCACGACGCTCATCCGGCTGCGATCCACGCTCTCGTACTTGCCGCGCGTCGCCTCGTCGAGCACGAGCTTCGCGACGACCAGCGCGAGCAGCTGTGCGGTGTCGGTCGCAGGCACGGCGTTGGGCGGCATGCCGAATTCAAACGGCGAGAAGTCGACCTCCGGCAGGAACCCGCCACGCTTGACGTAGACCTTGTCGGGCGTGCCGGGTTTGTCCGCGAAGTAGTCGCTCGGCAGCCAGTGCGACCGCGGCACGTCCGTCAGGCAGTCCTTGCCGCCGAGGATGTCGCGCCACAGGCCGATCGCGCTGGTGGAGCCCGGAAAGAGCGCGCCGACGCCGATGACCGCGATGGGCATCGCGGTGGGAGAGCCGTTCGTGCGGAGGGGGGTCGTCATGGTGGCGGCCTGGTCTCTATAGAGGCGAAGACGGCGGGGAACGAAGGTGAGCGCGGCGGTCGGCACGGGGACGCCGAAGGCCCGCAGCTGCTGGGCGTGCGCGATCACGACCGCGCCCTCGAGGAGGTTGAGCGCGATCTGCACGACCGTCCGCTCCTCGGGCCGCTCGAGGAACGAGCCCTTCACCCAGGCGTTGAAGGCGCCCATCGCGGGGCCGCACCAGATCTGGAAGTCGGCGCGGCGCGAGGCGTCACCCTCGATCGCCCACCGGCTCGACTTGCCGAGGTACCAGCGGAAGACGAGCGCCATGCGGTGCTTGGGCTCGCGCGCGGCCTGCTCGAGCTGCGACGGATCGCGCTGGCGCCAGAAGGCCTCCGTCTCCGCCCAGACCGCCTCGAGCGTCGCGCCGAGCGTCCGGCTCTCGAGCCTCTGCCGCACGTCGGCCGGGATCGCCTCGAGCGACTCGTAGCTCCGGTAGAGCTCGTAGAGGCCGTTGGCGCGGGCGGCGAACATCGTGCCGCGCTTGAGGACCTGCAGCTTGACGCCGAGCTCGAACATGTCTGCAGCAGCGGCCATCGCGACGTCGGCGATGCCGGCCTCGGCGAGCAGCTTCTTGGCCGCCTCGGAGAGCCCCGCCTCGACCGCGCTCTGGTTCACCGAGCCGGTCATGACGTAGGCGGCGCCGAGCGAGAAGGCGGCGGCGACAGCGCCGGGCGTGCCGAGGCCGCCGGCGGCGCCGACACGGATGGGCGCCAGGAAGCCGTGCTGCGCGACGAGCCGATCGCGCAGCGCGAGGATCATCGGGAAGAGTGCGACGAGCGACTGGTTGTCGGTGTGGCCGCCGCTGTCGGCCTCCACCGTCACGTCCTCGACGACGGGCAGCTTTGCGGCGAGCTCCGCCTCCGCGCGCGAGAGCTTGCCCGCGGCGACGAGCTCGCGCAGCAGCTCGGTCGGCGGCGGCGCCATGAACTGCGCGGCGACCTCGGCGCGGGAGATCTTCGTGAAGACGCGCCGGGCGCGCACGATCCGTCCGTCCGGACCCACGCGCAGTCCCGCAGCCGCGCAGCGCACGACCGACGGCTGCAGCGCCATGAAGGCGGAGGCCGAGACGATCGGGACGTTTCGATCGATGAAGAGCGAGGCGGCGCGCTCTTCGAGCGCCGGCTCGGCCGGCGAGTGGATCAGGTTGACGCCGAAGATCCCCTGCGGCCCGAGCGCCTGCTGCAGCTCTGCCACGCCCTGCTCGACCTTCGGGAACGAGAGGCCGCCGGCGCCGAAGAACCCGAGCATGCCGGCGCGCGCGAGCTCCACGCACATCCGCGCGGTGGCGATGCCGTTCGCCATCTCGCCGCCGATGTACGGGAAGCGGACGCCGTGCGCCTCGGCGAAGGAGCGATCGCCGAGCCACTCGGGGAAGGTGGCCGGCAGCGACGCGACGAGCTCGAGCGCGCCGTCGGGGACGATCGCGCCGTCGACCACGAGGCCGAGGCGGCCCGCGGCCGGATCGAAGACCACGTGGAGCGGCTCACGGACGCGCGGGAGGAGCGCGGCGATCGCGGCCGGATCGAAGGCGGGCGGCACGGCGCCGGGACGGAGGCGGCCGATCACGGGCAGGGCAGAAGAGAGAGAGCGGGACGTCACGTCTGGCCTTCCAGGGAGCGCGCGAGGCAAGGGTGTCGCAGCGAGCGCGATCGGAGCGCTCGTCTACCAAGCTTCCCTGGACCGGTTGTCACCGACTCGTCATGGCCTCGATCCGGCCTTGACGGCGAGCGATCGGGCCTTGGGCCGCACGGGCGTTC
>CAYHCR010000325.1:0-5138 GCA_964354895.1 uncultured Myxococcales bacterium
TCGCCGCCTCTACAATCCGCGCCATGTGCCCTCCGTCCTCCGCGCTCGTCCGGTCGGCGCCGCTCGCGATCGCCTTGATCGCGCTGGCGATCGTCGCCGCCTGCCTCGGCCCGGGCACTCTGAACGAGGAGGGCGCCTGCGACACCGACGGCCGCGGGGTGCTCGACGCCACCTGCAGCGACTGCCACGCCTCGACGCTGACGGGCCGCGCGCGGGGCGGGGCGCCGGAGGGCTTCGACTTCGACACCGACGCGGACGTCGCCCGCCACGCCGCGGGCATCGAGCTCGTGCTCGACGACGGCACGATGCCCCCGGCCGGGCCGCTCTCGACGTGCGAGCGGGCGCTGCTCGCCGCCTATGTCGCGGAGACGGTCGCGAAGCCGTGCATGGCGGCCTGCGCCGGGCGCCTCTGCGGCGACGACGCGTGCGGCGGGAGCTGCGGGGCCTGCGCGGCCGGCTCTTCGTGCGTGGAGGACGTCGGCCAGTGTCTCGTCGACGAGTGTCTGCCCGCCTGCAGCGGAAAGAGGTGCGGGCCAGATGGCTGTGGCGGGAGCTGCGGGGGCTGCGCGATCGACGAGGTGTGCGACGAGGCGTTGGGCACCTGCGCGATGACCGCGTGCGTGCCGGCCTGCGGCGCCGCTCGCTGCGGTGACGATACGTGTGGCGGGAGCTGCGGCGACTGCGCGGCGGGCGAGGGCTGCGACGCCGGCCAGTGTGTCGTCCGGCCGCCGGGCTTCACGCAGGAGATCTGGCCGATCTTCTCCGCGAAGGGCTGCGCGGCGTCGACGTGCCACACCGGCGCGCGGCCGGACGCGGGGCTCGATCTGCGTTCGGCCGCGATCGCGTATGAGGCGCTCGTGGGCGTCCCCTCGACCCAGTGCGTGCAGATCGATCTCGTCACGCCGGGGGATCCCGCGGGGAGCTACCTCGTCAACAAGCTCACCGGCGTCGGAATGTGTGGCAGCGCGACGCGGATCGCGCGGATGCCCCGCGGCGTGGGCGCCACGCCGCTCACCGCCGCGCAGCTCGAGGCCGTGCGCGCGTGGATCGGCGGCGGTGCAGCGCCCTGACGCGCGCGTCGGCCCGCGCGGGCCTGGTTCACCCCCGCGGCTTGTGGATCGTCGCAGTGCCGCGTTTGCCGTCCAGACAGACCCGCAGCGGGTGCTCGAGCCGGATGTGCCTCGCCTCGCCGACGCGTCGCACGGTCGGCTGTCTCGCCAGCCACGCCGCGTCGAAGAAACGTCTGCCAACGTTCGCGGGCTGGTCGAGCCCGAAGAGCGTCAGGTAGCCGATCCGGAACGACGTCAGGTTGTGGAAGAAGTGCGCGCCCTGGGAGGGCTCCACCTCTCGTCCCGCGAAGCTCGTCTCCAGGATCACGCGCGCGCCGTTGATCTGCGACCACTTCACCGGGATCCCCAGGCGTGGGTCGGAGGAGCCCCAGCGGCCGGGGCCCATGAGCAGGTAGGGCGCGTGGGCCTCGCGCAGCTGCAGGTTGAGCTCGCCGACCTGCTGCGCGATCGCCGGGGTGTCGGGCGAGTCGAGATCCGCCCGCTCGATCACCACGAGATCGCGGATCGTCTCGATGGCCCCATGGCCCATCGAGCGATCCGTCCGGCACAGGAGCTCGTCGGCCGACACGTTCTCCAGCGCGTCGAGCTCGTCGAGGTGCTGCGTCGCCTGCGGCCGCACCTGCAGCACGTGGAGCGTCTGCGAGCGCGCGGTCGAGCCCGCGCGCCGCGAGAGCGCGGAGTCGATCGCGAATTCGATCTCGACCGGGCAGCCGAGGCCCCGCTGGAACGACTCGAGCAGCGTACGCATCGCCGCCGCGAGCGGCATCGAGTCGTAGCGCAGGATGTCGTGGAACGTGACGAGTCGGGGCCCGGGCGTCGCGAGGCCGTCGCAGATGCGGTCGTCGTCGCGGTTGTAGACCGAGCCGACGAGCCCGAGCACCCCGTCCTCCTCGGCGGCGTCGAGGTCCCACTCCTTGAGCGAGTCCTCCGCGGGCCGGCTGAAGTCGACGATCGGGCTGGAGACATCGAGCGCGAAGAAGCGGCTCTGCGAGAAGCGCAGGTAGTCGGCGGGCGTCGAGAACTGCGGCAGCACGCCCGGCTGGACGGGCGAGAACTGCAGCACGGCGCCACCCTGCACGATCGTCTGGCCGAGCCCCAGCGCGACCATCACGAGGCCGTCGTCCGCCCGCTGGCTGCCGAAGGGATAATAATTGTAGGAGAGCGCGACGCCGGAGATCGCGGGATAGAAGCGTTGGCCGTGCGTGGTGCCGACGATCTCCTGGATCACGACCGCCATCTTCTCTTCTTCGATCGAGTAGGGCGTCGCCGAGATATAGGCCTGCGCCTCGTCCGAGTAGGTCGACGCATAGATCGCCCGGACGGCTCGACACAGCTCCTCGAAGCGCACGTTCGGGTCGGGGGCGTTGTTCGGGAGCATGTAGGTCGCGTAGATGCCGGCGAACGGCTGCAGCTGCGAGTCCTCCAGCAGGCTCGAGGAGCGCACGGCGAGCGGGCCACGCATCGTCTCGACCGCGGCGCGCAGGTCGCGGGCGGTCTCGTCCGGGAGCTTTCCCCCGAGACATCGTTCGCGGATCACGGCCGCGCCGACCTTGCCGAGCCCGCCCTCGAGGATCCGGTTGCTCTCCATGAAACGGTCGAACTCGCTGGTGGCGAGCACGACCGTGCGTGGCACCCGGATCCGCAGGCCGGGGACGCGGTGGGTCAGCCGCTCGTGCGCGATGCGTGAGTTGATGAAGGCGAGGCCGCGGGCCTTGCCGCCGATCGACTCGGAGCCGATGCGGACGAAGAGCGCCTCGCTCGCGCCGTGCGTCGACGCGAAGTCGGAGATGACGCCCTCCGCCTCCTGTCGCCGCGCGTCCCGCAGCGACGCGATGAGGTACTCGCGGAGCCCCTCGACGCCGCCGAGCCGCTCCATCTTCTGGCGCTTGAGCCCCGCGGCGAGCCGGAACATCGAGCGGGCCATCAGCCACTGCGAGAAGTGGTCGCCCGTCGCGTGGTGGACGAGCGAGGCGTCGGGCACGGTCGAGAGCAGGGTCTCCAGCTCATACATGCTCCGGGCCCGCGCGACCTCGGTCCGATCCGGCAGGCGGAAGACGAAGTCGCCGAAGCCGAGGCTCTCCGTGACGAAGCTGCGGATGTCCCGGAGCAGCGTGCGCGAGTTCTTGTCGACCCAGTGGACGCCCAGCGCCGCCGCGCCCTTCGCGTTCTCCAGCTCCGAGGACTGCACGAGCACCGGCAGCTCCGGCAGCTCCGCGCGCAGCTGCTTCACGAGCGCGAAGCCGGCCCCCCCGTCCTCCTCCCCGCCGCGCGGGAAGCGGACGTCGGTGATGAGCGCCACGACGTTGGAGGGGTAGCGGCGGTAGTGCGCCATCGCCTCCTCGTAGGTGGTCGCCAGCAGCACCTTCGCGCGGGTGCGCCTCCGCATGAGCCGGTGCAGGTCGTTGATGCCCTCCGCCGTGAGGGAGCGCGACTGTGCCATGAGCTCGGCATACAGCTGGCCGAGGAACGACGAGTAGACGCGGATGGAGTCCTCGACGACGAGGATCACGCGCGCGCCGGCGACGTGGGTGTCGTGCTCGACGTTCTTCTGGTCCTCGACCAGCTTGATGATCGAGAGGAGGATCTTCGCGTCGCCCGTCCACGCGAAGACGCGGTCGATCGCCTTGGGATCGACCCCGCCCGGAAAGTGGTTGAGGTCCGCCTCGGTGAGCACGAGCAGCACCAGCGGCAGCTCGGGCCAGCGCTCCTTGACGCGGCGGCCGAATTCGCTGACGTCGATGTCTGCGATGCGCACCATCGTCACGACGAGGTCGAAGTGGCGCGTCTCGAGCAGCCGCATCGCGCCGGCGCCCGTCGCGACGTGCGTGATGCGCGGCGCGCTGTCGAACCAGTCGGTGTGCATGCGCTCGGTGAGGCGGCCGTCCTCTTCGAGCGTGAAGGCGTCGTAGGGCGAGGAGACCAGCAGGATCTCGCGCACGCGATACAGCATGAGATCGTGGAAGGTGACGTACCACGGTCGATGCGTCGCGGAGTCGAAGTCGGTCACGGCGGGCTCCTCGTCGTGGCCCCGACAGCGAGACGGCGAGGCCGGGGGATCCCGACCTCGCCGTGGCTTCCGCCGGGCGTGTGTGCGCTGCGGCTAGATGACGCCCTGGGCGAGCATCGCGTCGGCGACCTTCAGGAAGCCGGCGACGTTGGCGCCGTTCACGTAGTTGATGAACTCGCCCTCCTTGCCGCTCTTCACGCACGCCTTGTGGATCGACTTCATGATCTGCTGGAGGCGCTGATCGACCTCCTCCGCGCTCCAGGAGAGGTGCATCGCGTTCTGCGCCATCTCGAGGCCGCTCGTGGCGACGCCGCCGGCGTTCGCCGCCTTGCCCGGCCCGAAGAGGATCTTCGACTTGACGAAGTGCTCGACGGCCTCGGCGCTGGAGGGCATGTTTGCGCCCTCCGCGACGCAGGTGCAGCCGTTCGCCACCAGCGTCTTCGCGTCCTCGAGGCCGAGCTCGTTCTCGCAGGCGGTCGGGAAGGCGACGTCGACCTTCACGCCCCACGGCCGCTTGCCCTCGAGGAACTGCGCCTTCGGGTACTTGTCGAGGTACCGCCGCAGCGACGCGCGCTTCGTGAAGACGAGCTCCTTGGTGAAGGCGAGCTTCTCCGGGTCGATGCCGTCCATGTCGACGACGGTGCCGTCGTAGTCGGTCATCGTGACGACCTTGCCGCCGAACTCGTTGACCTTCTCGATGGCGTGCAGGCCGACGTTGCCCGCGCCGGAGACGGCGACGGTCTTGCCCTTGAGCGACTGCCCGCGGGTCGCGAGCATCTCCTGCGTGAAGTACACGAGCCCGTAGCCCGTCGCCTCGGTCCGCATCAGCGAGCCGCCGAAGGAGAGGCCCTTGCCGGTGAGCACGCCGGTGAAGCCGTTGCTCATCTTCTTGTAGTGGCCGAACAGGTAGCCGATCTCGCGGCCGCCCACGCCGAGATCGCCGGCCGGCACGTCGGTGTCTGCGCCGATGTGTCGCCAGAGCTCATTCATGAAGGCGTGGCAGAAGCGCATGACCTCGTTGTCGCTCTTGTGGCGGACGTCGAAGTCGCTGCCGCCCTTGC
>CAYHCR010000326.1:0-5135 GCA_964354895.1 uncultured Myxococcales bacterium
CTCCTGCTCGTCGTCGACGAAGAGCACGGAGAGCGCGGCCGGGTCGGACATGAGGACATCCTACGCTGGTGAATGCGGGGGCTGGCGCCAGGTTCGCCGTGGCCGAGGCCGTGACCGCGGCGCTCGACCGGTGCGAACATGCCGTCGCTCCCGCCGCCGTGCGCAGGGCTCGGCTGGACGAGCTCGACGTCAGGGAGGGAAGGACTGCGTCAGGGCTGGAGCGCCGCGGCGATCGCCCGGACGAGCGCCTCGCCCGCATAGGGCTTTCGGACGAGCGGGCCGAGGCCGTCGAGCACCTCTGCGGAGTGCGTGTGTCCGGAGACGAAGACGATCGGCAGCGCCGGCAGTCGCTCACGCACGAGCGCCGCGAGCGCGGGGCCCGAGAGGCCGGGCATCACGACGTCGGTGAGCAGCAAGGCTGGGCTCGCGCCCGCCGCCAGCGCCGCCAGCGCCGCCGCGCCGTTCGCCGCTTCGAGGACCTCGTAGCCGGCGGCGACGAGGAGCCGACGCGTGACCGCGCGGACCGGCGCGTCGTCCTCGACGAGCAGGATCGTGCCGCTGCCCCTCGACGCATCGGTCGAGGCGGCAGGCGCCGCGACGTTCGGCACCGCCGCCACCGGAGGCAGCAGGACCCGGAAGGTCGAGCCTCGGCCGGGCGCCGAGTCGACGTCGATCCGGCCATCGGCCTGGCGCACGATGCCGTAGACGGTCGAGAGGCCCAGCCCCGTCCCGTGGCCTGCGGGCTTGGTGGTGAAGAAAGGCTCGAAGAGCCTCGCGCGGACGGCCTCGTCCATCCCGAAGCCCGTGTCGATCGCTTCCAGCGCGACGCAGGGCGCGCCGCCGCCGCCCCGCGCCTCCTCGACGTTGCGCGTGCGGAAGGTCAGCACGCCGCCGTCGGGCATCGCGTCGCGGGCGTTGACCGCGAAGTTCAGCAGGATCTGCTCGAGGTGCGAGGGATCGAGCCGGACCGGCCGGGTGTCCGGCGCGAGGTCGAGGCGCAGCTCGACCTGCTCGCCGACGAGGCGCTGCAGGAAACGCGAGAAATCCCGGATGAGCTGCGGCAGCTCGAGCACGTCGGGCCGCGCCGGGTTGAGCCGCGCGAAGGCGAGCAGCTGCCGCGTCAGCCCCGCCGCCCGCTCTCCCGCCGCGACCAGCTCCTCCACGAGCTCCTGCCCCTCGGCGCCGCCCGCGACCTCGTCCCGCAGCGCGTCCGCGACGCCGAGCACGACGGTCAGCATGTTGTTGAAGTCGTGCGCGATGCCGCCGGCGAGGTGGCCGATCGCGTCGAGCTTCTGCGCCTGCCGGAGCTGCTCGGTGAGGCGCCGGTTCTCGCGCACCAGGTGGAATTTCTCCTGCCCCTGCGCGATCGCGAGCCCCAGCTCCTGCGAGCTCCACGGCTTCGACAGGTAGCGCCAGACGAGGCCCGAGTTGAGCGCCTGGACCAGCACCGGGAGGTCGGCGTAGGCGGTCAGCAGGAGGCAGATCGCGTCGGGCCGGAGCTTGCGCGCCTGCTCCAGGAAGGTCAGCCCGTCCATGCCCGGCATGCGCTGGTCGGAGACGATGACGGCGACGTCTTCGGTCTGCAGCAGCTCCAGCGCGGCTGGGCCCGAGGTCGCGAGGTGCAGGGAGAGGCTCTTGCGGAAGTTGAAGCGGGCGACGTCGAGGTTCTCCTGCTCGTCGTCGACGAAGAGCACGGAGAGCGCGGCCGGGTCGGACATGGGGGCATCCTAACGCTGGTGAATGCGGGGGCTGGCGCTACGCTGGTCGCGCCGTCGAGCCCGGATGGCAAGGAGCATGTCGTGGCACGGCCAGCGATGTCTCTGTTCCTCCTCCTCCTCGTCGCGGCCGCCTGCAGCCGCGAGCTGGAGCTGCCCGCCCCGCCGCCCGGCCCCGCCGCGGTCGTCGTCGACGCGATCGAGCCCGCGCGCGGCTTCGAGGGGTAGCTCCTCCGCTTGACCGGCCGGGGCTTCTCGCGCGTGGCCGAGGAGAACCAGGTTCAGTTCGCGGCCTCCTCGGCGAGCGGCTACGCGTTCGCGGAGGATGGCGCGCTCCTCGTCCGGATCCCGGACGCCGCGGGCGAAGGCCCGGTCAGCGTCGTCACGCCGAGCGGCCGCAGCGCGCCCGGACCCGAGTTCGAGTTCCTCGGCTTCGGGCGCCCGCGCGTGGGCGCGCTCACGCAGCGCCAGAAGCTCCTGCACCGGCCGCGCGCGCTCGCAGGCCTCATCGGCGCGCCGGTCTTCCACTCGGGGACCACGCGCTCGCTCCACTCGGACGAGGGGCGCCTCCAGGTCGACGAGGACGTCACCGCCGTGCTCGGCCTCCCCGACGGAGACGCGATCGTCGCGACCTGCGCGCGCGCCTTCGGCGGCTGCGACGTCGAGCGGCCGGCCTACAGCCTCTGGCGCTGGTCGCCGGGGCTCCTGACGCCCGAGCCGCTCTTCGCGGCCGAGGGCACGATCGTCTGGGCGCTGCACGCGGCGCCGGACGACGGCCTCTTCGTGCTCTCGGGGATCGATGGGCGGTCGGACGGCGAGCTGCAGATCTTCGACTTCGACTCGACCGGCCTCGCTCGCCGCGCCCGTCATCCGCTCCCGCCGCGGCGCCTGCCGTTCTCGGCCGCGGCCGGCCCCTTCGTCCTGGGCATCGAGCGGAGCACGAGCCTCGACGCGTCGACGCTCTGGGTGATCGACACGACGACCGGCGCGCTGCACCGGTCCCTGCTGCCGGGCGGCGCGTCGCTGCAGACCTTCGGCCCGATCGCGGCGGCACGGCTCGGCCCCGACGAGGCGCCGACCGCGATCGTCTCGACGGGCGACGGCTGGCTCGCGCGCTTCCGGCTCGATCGGCTGGCGGCGCTCGCGGACGGCGGCGAGCCGCTCCTCTTCCTCGATCTGGTGAACCGCAGCTCGCCGGGCGGCCTCGCGATCGCGCCCGAGGAGGGCATGCTCGCCGCGACGCGCCCCGAGACCGGCCGCGTCTCGCTCGTCTCGCTCGACACCAACGACGTCGTCGCCTCGATCCCGGCGGGGATCGAGCCGCGCACGATCGCCTTCGACGAGCTGGCCCGCCGCTTCTATGCGGGCGACGACGCCGACAACGCGATCGAGATCATCGACCCGATCACCCACACGAGCCTCGCCCGCGCCTCGACGCGCCTCGGGGTCGACGCCTGGTTCAGCGCCTACGTCGTGCGGGGGGACGCACACCTGATCGCGGTCGCGACGAGCTGGGCGGACGCGGCGCTCGCGCTCGACGGACGCACGCTCGACGTGATCGGCCCGTTCGGCCGGAGCGACGGGATCGACGCAGTGCTGCCCGCGGACGAAGGTCGCGGCTGGGTGAGCGGCCGAATCGGGCTCGGGCTCGTGAGCCTCACGACCGGCGTCATCACGGCGCTCCTGCCGCCGCCCTGCGAGGGGCTCGCGTGGGAGAGCCCCGTCGTCGACGCGCAGGGCGCGCTGTGGATGACGCACTCCGGCGCCTACACCTGCTGGGACGGCTCGACGGTGGAGAGTCGGATCGTGCGCGTCGCGCTCGACGGCAGCGTGACGGAGCGGATCCTCCCGGTCGCTGCGGCGCCGTGGCTCGTCGCGCACGGCGATGGCGTCATCGCGACGGTCCTGCCGGAGGGCGAGGACGTCTGGCTGCACCGCTACACGGCCGCGTCGATCGCGGCCGGCGCCGACCCTGCCGCTCGCTGGTACTCGGACTCCTCCCGCGGCGGGTTCTTCCTGGGCGCGTTGCCCTTCGGCGAGCGGCTCGCGGCCTTCTTCGGGACCGGCCAGCGGGGCGAGCCGCCCGAGGTCGCCTGGCTCGACCCGGCGCTCGTGGAGTTCGCCCGCGTCGACTCGGTCGTCGACGACTTTCCGGCGGCCACGCTCCCGGACGGGACGCACTTCGTCGTGACCAGCTGGGACGGCCAGCGGGTCGGCCTGCTGCGAATGGCCGGCGACGTGCCCGAGCGGCTCTTCTCGACGGCGATCGGCGGAACCGCCGCCGGCCTCATCGTCGCGCCGAGCGGAGAGCGGCTGCTGGTGCCGGTCCTCGAGACCGACGAGCTCGTCGTGATCGAGTAGGCCGCGCTCACGGCCTCACGCCGCCGACTCGTGGGTCGCGGCGAGTGACCCCTGCAGGCGGGCCTGCTTCGGTTGACGACCCCGCAGCCCCGTGCGAAGTGGCCGCGGGCCGGCGATGGACGACGGCCCTCGAGGTTCGATGGGCGTCGACGTCGCCGTCATCCTGCCGGCCCGCTGGGCCAGCGAGCGGCTCCCTGCAAAGATGCTCGCCGATCTCGGCGGAGCCCCCCTCATCGTCCGGACCTGGCAGCGCGCGTCGCTCGCGCGGGGCGTCGCGCGCGTGCTCGTCGCGACCGACGACGCGCGCATCGAGGCGGCGGTGCGCGCGGCCGGCGGAGAAGCGGTGCGGACCCCGGTCGACTGCGCCTCCGGCTCGGATCGGTGCGCGAAGGCGGCCGCGGCGATCGGCTGGACGGGGATCGTGGTGAACGTGCAGGGCGACGAGCCGCTGCTGGATCCCGGCTGCATCGAGGCGGTGCTCACCGCGTTCGACGACCCGCGCGTTTCGATGGCGACGCTCGCGCGGCCGCTGCGGGACGGCGAGCGCGACAACCCGGCGGTCGTGAAGGTCGTGCGGGATCTGCGGGGCGACGCGCTCTGTTTCTCCCGCGCCCCGCTCGGTCATCCCCGCGAGCCGGGCGGGCCCGTGGAGGCCCGCGCGCACGTCGGGGTCTACGCCTTCACCGCGGCGTTCCTGCAGACCTTCCAGGGCCTCTCTGTCACCCCGCTCGAACAGTGCGAGCGGCTGGAGCAGCTGCGCGTGCTGGAGCACGGCTGCAAAATCCGGGTGATCGACGTCGCGGCGCACGAGCCGGGCGTCGACACCGAGGCCGATCTGCAGCGCGTGCGCCGCCATTTTCTGTATGAAGGAGCCCCGACATGACCGCCGCCAACCGCGGGAAGCGAAACAAATTCATCTTCGTGACGGGCGGCGTCGTCAGCTCGCTCGGCAAGGGGCTCGCGGCCGCGTCGATCGGCGCGCTGCTCGAGAACCGCGGCATGAAGATCACGCTCCTCAAGCTGGATCCCTACATCAACGTGGATCCCGGCACGATGAGC
>CAYHCR010000327.1:0-5115 GCA_964354895.1 uncultured Myxococcales bacterium
GGCGCGGAGAGCACGAGCTGCCGACCTCCACGCACGGTGAGGTGGCCCTTCTCGTCGTTGTACTCGAGATAGAGCAGGTTCAGGTCGCCGGCGAACGGCTCCTTCGTGGCCGGATCGCCGCCCTCGCCGAAGGTCCCGAAGGCCCAGACCGACGTGTGCAGCGAGAGCCCGGGGGTGAGCAGGTTCTGCCCCTCGAGATCGAGCCACTGGTAGATCGGAAAGTCGGCGTGCGGCCCGGCCTCCGAGCGCTCCATCGGGAGGAAGAGCGTGCGCGTGTGCGCCGTGACGCGGGGCTCGGGCGCCGGCTTCTCCGCAGCGGCGGCGAGCGGCGCGAGCGCGAGCAGCATTGCAATACAGCTGAGGCAGGCGCGGCTCATGGCGTCACCACCTCCACCGTCCCGTTGGCGTGCTTGTCGAGATCGACCCACTGGTACTGGGCGTCGAGCACGGCGCCGTGGCAAGGCGCGCAGTTGGTGTCGGGCGGGTGGAGCTCCCCCGCCGCCGTCGTGAGGGGAGGCACGGCGTGGCAGCTCCCGCAGAGGAAGCCTTCGCGCGGGCCGGTCCAGGAGGGGCTCTCGTCCGGGCCGCCGTCCATCCCGACGCCGTGGCACTTCACCGTGCAGGTCGAGCGATCGACGTCGAACGCGCCGCCGCCCGGCAGGGCAAGCTCCGCAGGAGAGGGATCGACGTGGCCGTCCTCGCCGAGCGCCTTGGGCACGACGTGGCAGACGTCGCAGGTGTAGCCGTCCGTGTACGTGCCGGCGCGCAGGTGGACCTCGTGGGCGCCGACGGTCCGCAGCGAGACGTCCGTGCGGCCCGCGGTGTCCTGGAACGGCAGCGGCGCTTCAGGGCCCGCGTGGCAGGTGTCACACCTGTCCATGCCATCGCGGACGTTGAGCACGCCATTCATGTGCAGCGAGAGGTCGGCGATGACGGGGACGCCGTCGGGGCCGGCCTTCGCGGTCTCGTGGCAGAGCTCGCAGGCGCCGCTCTGCGCGTGCGGGTTCGTCGCGTCGAGGCCGCGCGGCGGGACCCCGTGGCAGGAGCCGCAGATCGAGACGGGACCGCCGCCGCCCCACTCGGGCGCAGGCACGGTGCCGTTCTCGAGGCCTGCGCCGTGGCAGGCGACGTTGGAGCAGGTGCCGGTCTGGTGATCGTACGTGGGCGTCGCGCCGCGGGCGGCGGCCTGCGGGCCGAAGGCGACGTCGGCGTGGCCGTCGTTGTCGAGGTGACCGGGCGCGTCGACGACGGTCGGGACGACGTGGCACTCGACGCAGGCGACCGGCTTGCCGAGCTTGGGGCTCTGCACGTGCGCGAGGTGCGCGCCGATCGCGTAGTCGGCCGTGACGGTCTTCCCGGGCATCGGGTCGCCGCCGCCGCCGTGACAAGTATCGCAGGCGCGCGGCGTGCCGGCGTGGCAATCCGTGCAGGAGGGCGCCGCGCTCGAGCCCGCGAGCGCCTCGCCGTGGCAGGTCGCGCAGGGCGCGAGGCTCCAGTCGCCCCGCTCGATCTCGAGGCCGTGAAAGGCGTCGTCGGCAGGGTTCACGAAGCCGGCCGGATGGACGAGCGAGTCGAAGAACGCCAGCTCCGCGTCGACGACCCACGCGGTCAGCCGCGCGCGCTCCTCCTCGTCCAGCATCCCGGCGTGCGTGGGCTCCTGCAGCGCCGTGAGCAGCCGCGAGCCGGCGTCGCCGCTGATCGCGTTGGCGGTCGCGTCGCTGCCGCCGCCGAGCGCAGCGGGATAGCCGTCGAGCCGGTAGGCGCCTTCGGCCCGGGCCACGCCGTGACACTCGACGCAGGCGGTGCCGACGAGCGGACCGATCTCCGTCCGCCAGGTCGGGCGCGGCGCGGGCGCCTCACGCGCCTCGGTGCAGCCAGCGAAGGCGATCGCCGCCAGCGCGACGACGCAGAGGATCCTGCTGCGAAGTGGGGTTCGCGGGTCCATGGTCGCCGTCAGGGGATCGCGACGTGGACGACGTCCGCCGCGTACTCGCGACCTTCGCCGTGACAGGTGTCGCACGACTCGGCGCCGCTCGGCGTCGTCATGATCTCCGCGTGGGCGGCGACCGCGGCGCTGTCGTGGCACGAGGTGCAGGCGGCCGTCGACGTCGTGGCATAGCTGCCCGCGACGTGACACGTCTCGCACGCGGCGAGCTGCCCGGGGAACCGCACGTCCGAGTAGTCGTGCAAGACGTTGCCGAACCCGTACACCTGGTAGCCGCTCGCGAGCTCCTCGCCGGCGTGGATCTTGTGGACCATGACGCGGAAGTCGATCGTCACGGGATCACCCGCGCCGACCGGCCGACGCGCGACGTCGGTCTGGCCCGCGAAGTGGCAGGCGACGCAGTAGGTCGTGTCGTTGCGCAGCGCCCCGTGGACCGAGAGCGCGCCGTGGCAAGCATTGCAGCGAGCGAGCTCGACCTTCACGGCGGGCGCCGGGACGAGCGCGTCCGTGCCGTCGGCGGCGAACGAGGCCACGGCGTTGTCCGCCGCCTCGTTGAAGGTCAGCGAGGCGCCCAGGCGCGTGTAGCTGATGGTCCGGCGCGCCTCGAGGCCGAGGAGCACGGTGTCGGTGGTGGCGAGGTCCGCCGGGAGCGCGGCGAGCGGGGCGCTGTAGCTGCCGTCGCCGTTCGGCGTCGCGGCGAGCACGTCGACCGCCGGGAGCGTCCAGGGGACCAGCGCGGTCGGACCCGCGAGCACGGCGGCGACGCGGCCGAGCGTCGAGGGCACGAGCTCCGCGCCGAGGTCGTCGGTCACGCGGAAGGTCAGGACAGGTGTGCCGCCTGCAGTGATGCCCGTGAGCGAGTCGATCGCGAGGTGCAGCCCGGCGAGCCGGCTCGGCACGAGGTTCGCGAGGTGCGCCTCGGCGGTGCGGTGCACGACGTCGGAGCCGACGAAGCCGCCCGGCGCGTGACAACCGGCGCACGTCGCCTCCGGCTGCGGGCCGGCGGAGTGCAGCGTCATGCCGGCCGGCGAGGGGTTCACGAACGAGGTGTTGTCGTGGCACGTCGTGCAGAACGCGATGTTGAGCGTGCTGACGACGAGGGCCTCGTCCGCCGCCGCCGCGTGGCAGGTCGCGCAGGCGCGCAGCTCGCCGGGGAACCGGACACCGAGGACCTCGGCCGGGCCGGGCCCGATGCGCTCGGCGTAGACCGCGAGCTCGTCGTTGAAGCCGGAGATCGCGTACTGCGCGCCGACCGCGCCGCTCACGACGCTCGGCAGCAGCGCGCCGCGGTGGATCTTGTGGACCAGCTCCGGGAGGTCGAGCGTGTGGCCGGTCTCGTCGTCCGTCGTCTGCGGCGAGTGGCACATCACGCAGAGCTGCACGCCGCGGCGCGCGCCGCCGTGGGCGCGGATCTCCTGGTGGCAGCCCGCGCAGTTCTCGTCGCGGACCAGCTCCCGGCCCTGCAGCGCCGCGCCGGACTGCGTGAGATCGAAGGTGTGCGAGGCGCCGTAGGTGACGCCCTCATACGTGCGCCGGCCGTAGATCCCGACGCGCAGCGTGTCGTCGGCGCCGACGCCGGCGGGCACGGTGACCGTGCTCACGTACTCATACCGGCCCAGCTCGAGCTCGCTGGTGGTGCCGGTGTTCTCGCCGGTCGCCTGCGTGGCGACGCCCTCGGAGCGCGTCAGCAGCGAGGTCCAGCGGCCGGATGCGGGACCATTCGCGGGATCGAAGGTCGCGAAGACGAAGCTCGGCGTGACGACGCCAGCCGTGCGCGAGCCGAGGCGGTCGAGCGCCTCGCCCTGCCCGTCGCGGACGGCGTAGCGCACGACGACGTTGCCGCCGGCGTTCACCTCCGCGCTCTCGACCACGAGCGCGAGGCCGGGCGTGCTCAGGAAGCCACCGCCGACCGTCGGGCCGACCGGGCCCTCGAGGCCGGGATCGCCGGGGGCGCCGGGCGTTCCGGGGGTGCCGGGGGCGCCGGGCTCACCCGGGTCGCCGTCCTGGCCGTCCTCGCCATCCTGCCCATTCGAGCCGGGGGCGCCGTTCGCGCCGTTCAGGCCGGGGAGCCCGTCTGCGCCCTCCGCGCCTTCCGGACCGGCGGGTCCGACGGGGCCTTCACAGGCGGTGAGGCCTGCGAGCAGCAGGGCGACGATCCAGATGGCGCGCGGCCGCGCGAGAGCAGCGAGGTTCACGGTGGGTATCCTCCCGCGGGCGGATTACTACGATCGGGGCGCGCGACGCACGCGCAAAGTGGACGGCTGGCGGCACGCATTCGTGGCGTGACACGCCTGGGTCAAGGCACCGCAGGAGGCGCTCCTTTTGCAACAACCGCGCCCGGGAACCGAACCGCGAATCCCCTGCATTTCAGGCCGCCCTCCGCGCAAGAGACGCGTGCAGGCGTGGCCGGGCGCAGCGACTGCGGCGCGCGGCGTGCTAAAAGGCCGGCCCTTCGGGCGCGCGCCCGGCGGAGGTCCTCATGTCGGCGGTGCTGCAGATCGAGACGAGGTTCAACCCGACGCAGTTCGTGCTCCACGGCGTCACGCCCACCGTCACGATCGATGGCATCGCCGCCTCGCGGCCGTGGGGCTGGTCGTCCTGGCTGCTCGAGCCGGGCCCGCACACGGTCGAGGTCGCCTTCCCTTATCTGGGCAGCTCGTCCGGGAAGGCCTCGGTCCAGGTGATGCTGCAGGACGGGGAGACCCAGGCGCTCCGCTACTCGGCGCCGTTCATCGTGATGATGGCCGGCTCGCTCGTGGCGGCGCAGCCGGTGCCGCACGCGCCCCCGCCGGCGCCGCCCGGGACCGCGCTCGCCGCGCAGGCGATCGCGCCGGCTGGCGCGATGGGGATGGCGCCCGCGATGGGCGGCCCCGCGCCGTACGGCAACCACCCGCGGACCGGCCTGCCCTACTCCGACAAGCAGAAGGTCGTCGCGGGCATGCTGCAGATCTTTGCGGGCGGCTTCGGCGTCGGCCGCTTCTATACGGGTCACATCGGCCTCGCGATCGCGCAGATCGCGGTCACGTGGCTCACCTGCGGCCTCGGCATCTTCTGGCCGCTCGTCGACGGCATCATCATGCTGACGGGCGAGCCGACCGACGCGCAGGGGCGCCCCCTGCGCTGACGCCTCGCGCGGTGTTCGCGTCAGACGGTCGAACGGAGCTTCAGCG
>CAYHCR010000328.1:0-5111 GCA_964354895.1 uncultured Myxococcales bacterium
CTCGGCAAGGGAGGCATGGGCTCGGTCTACCTCGCCCGAGACACGAAGCTCGGCCGCCGCGTCGCCATCAAGTTCCTCCACACCACGAACGCGGAGATCGCCAAGCGGTTCGTGCTGGAGGCCCGCGCGACCGCGCGCTGCGCCCACGACAACATCGTCGTCATCTACGAGGCGGATGAATTCGACGGCATGCCGTACATGGCGCTCGAATACATGCAGGGCGTCCCGCTCACGAAGCTCATCACCGGCCAGCCGATGCCGTCCGGCCGCGCCGTCGAGCTGATGGTGCCGGTCGTCCGCGCGCTCGCCCGCGCGCACGAAGAGGGCATCGCCCACCGCGATCTCAAGCCCGACAACATCTTCGTCACCGAGTCCGGCACCGTGAAGGTGCTCGACTTCGGCATCGCGAAGGTGCTCCACGACGACGAGGGCGGTGTCGACGCCTCGCTCGAGGCGCAGGCCAACGCCGCGGCCGCCGAGCACGTCGCGGACGCCGACAACCAGACCGTCAACATCGACGAGGGCATCACCGATCTCACGCACCACGGCGCCATCATGGGCACCCTCGCCTTCATGTCTCCGGAGCAGTGGCGCGGCGCGGGGATCGATCACCGCACGGACATCTGGGCGACGGGCATCATGCTGTTCGGCATGCTCTCCGGGAAGCATCCGCTCGACGGGCTCGCGGGCATGGCGCTGGCGATCACCGCCAAGCTCGACCACCAGATGCCGAAGCTGCGTGAGCGGGCGCCGAACCTCCCGCCCGAGCTCTGCGACGTCATCGACAAGTGTCTGCTCAAGAAGAAGGAGGACCGCTACCCCGACGCGGTCTCGCTGCTCCGGGCCCTCGAGCCGTTCGCGGGCACGCGCGGCGGAACGGCACGCCTGAAGGCCGACGAGAGCCCGTACGCCGGCCTCTCCTCGTTCCAGGAGGCGGACGCGGATCGCTTCTTCGGTCGAACGCACGAGATCGCGGCGATCGTGAACCGTCTGCGCGACCAGCCGCTGCTCGGCGTGGTCGGCGCCTCGGGCTCCGGCAAGTCGTCGATCGTTCGCGCCGGCGTGGTGCCGGGGCTCAAGCGCTCCGGCGAAGAGTGGGACGCCCTCGTCATCCGGCCCGGCCGCGATCCGCTCGCCGCGCTCGCGAGCGTCGTCACCTCGATGGTCGGCACCTCCACGTCGGTGGCCGACGACGTCCAGGAGCAGGGCAAGCTCGTCGAGCGGCTGCGCGCCGAGCCCGGCTACCTCGGCTCGGTGCTCCGCGCCCGCGCCCGCCACGGCAAGAAGAACATCCTCGTCTTCGTCGACCAGTTCGAGGAGCTCTACACGCTCGTCCAGGATCCCGCCGAGCGGCTCGCGTTCACGGCGTGCCTCTCGGCCGTCGCCGACGACGCGACGAGCCCGACGCGCGTGATCCTCTCGATCCGCTCGGACTTCATCGATCGCGCAGCCGAAGATCCGCGCTTCATGGCGGAGCTCAGCCAGGGGCTCTTCTTCCTGGCGCCGCCCAACCAGGACGGCCTGCGCGAGGCGCTCGTGAGCCCGGCCGAGATGGCCGGCTACCGCTTCGAGTCCGACGCGATCGTCTCGGACATGCTCCAGCACCTCGCCGCGACGCAGGGCGCGCTCCCGCTGCTGCAGTTCTGCGCCAGCAAGCTGTGGGACTCGCGCGACGCGGCCAAGAAGCAGCTCACGCAGGCGAGCTACCAGTCGATCGGCGGCATCGCCGGCGCGCTCGCGAGCCACGCCGACTCGGTGATGGCAGAGCTGCCCCCGTCGGCCCGCACGCTGGTCCGGAGCCTCTTCCTCCGGCTCGTCACCCCCGACCGCACGCGCGCGATCGTCTCGCTCGACGAGCTCGACGAGCTCACCAAGGACAAGGCCGAGCTGCGCAAGCTCCTCGACCAGCTCGTCCGCGCACGCCTGCTCGTCGTGAACACGGCCGGCGGCGCCGCGACCGCCGAGATCGTGCACGAGTCGCTGATCCACTCGTGGCCGCAGCTCAAGCGCTGGCTGGAAGAGACCGGCGAGGACGCGGCCTTCCTCGACCAGCTCCGCCAGGCGTCGCGGCAGTGGGCGCAGAAGGGCAAGGACGCCGGCCTGCTGTGGCGCGGAGAGATGGTCGAGGAGGCCGAGCGCTTCGCCCGCCGCAACCGCGAGACGCTCCCGGACCAGCAGCAGCAGTTCCTCGCCGCCGTCTCCGCCAACAGCAAGAAGGCCGCGCGGGTCAAGCGCGCAGCCGCGTACGGCGGCGTCACCTTCCTGATCGGGCTGGTCGCGGCGGCGGGCGTCGCGCTCGTCGTCATCCGCGAGGCGCAGGTCGAGGCGGTCGCAGCCGCCGGGATCGCGCGCAGCGCCGAGGCGGACGCCAAGAAGAACCTCGACGCCGCGGTCGAGAAGGAGCAGGCGCGCGCCGCCGCAGAGAAGCGCGCGCAGGACAAGGCCGCAGAGGTGATCAAGGCCAACCTGACGATCGAGGAGAAGGCGATCGCGCTCGAGGCCGCGCTCACCCGCTCGGAGCTGCTCAAGGAAGAGGCCAAGGGCGCACAGGGCGTCGCCGAGCTCAACGCCGTCAAGGCCCGCAAGGCCGAGGCGGACGCGCTCAAGGCGGCCAAGGATCTGCAGAGCGCGCTCGGCCGCGAACAGCAGCGCCGCGAGGCGCTCGAGGCCCAGCTCGGCAGCCGCGCGATCGACACGCTCAAGTGAGGATGACGAACATGTACCCTGCCATCGCGCGCGCGCTCGCCGTCGCCGCCCTGCTGCTCTGCACCCTGCCTGCCGCCGCCGCGGACGACGCCGAACGCCCGTGGGCCGCCGGCGTCCCGGCCGACACCCAGAAGCGCGCGACCGACCTCTTCGAGAAGGGGAACGAGCTCCTCAAGGACTCGATCTTCGCCCAGGCGGCCGTCACCTACAGGGAAGCGTTGCAGCTCTGGGACCACCCGGCCATCCACTACAACCTCGTGCTCGCGCTCCTGAACCTCGACCAGCCGGTCGACGTGCGCCACCACCTCGAGAAGGCGATGCGCTTCGGCGCCGCGCCGCTCGGCGACGAGAACTTCGACAAGTCCAAGGGCTACCTCGCGCTCGTCGAGAAGCAGCTCGTGAAGCTCACGATCGCGTGCGCGGAGCCGGAGGCCGAGGTGAAGCTCGACGGCCGCACGCTCTTCACCGCGCCCGGCAACTGGGAGGACTGGGTCCGCGCCGGACCGCACACGGTCCTCGCGACCAAGCCCGGCAAGATGCCGACCGAGGTCAGCCGCACGATGACGGCCGGCGACAACGTCCAGCTGATGCTCGAGCTCAAGGACGCGGCCCAGGCGGCCGAGTACCGCCGTCGCTGGGACACGTGGATCCCCTGGACCGTCTTCTCCGCGGGCGCCGTCGTCGCGCTCGCCGGTGGCGGCATGCACCTGACCGGCATGGGCGACGTCGAGGCCTTCGACACCGAGGTCGAGTCGTGCGGTGGCTGCGTCCCTTCCCCCGCCGTGACGGAGCTCAAGACCGGCGGCGAATCGATGCAGCAGCTCGGCGTGACGGCCTACGCGGTCGGCGGCGCGGCGCTCGTGACCGGCAGCGTCCTGCTCTACCTGAACCGCTCGATCGCCTACGTCCCCGGCACCGACATCATGGTCGACGAGGACGCCGCGGCCGCGCCCGGTGACGGCGAAGCCGCCCCGCCCGTCGACGGCGATCCCACGCCCGCACCGGCGCCCGCCTCCGACGCGCCGGAGGCCTCCCTGCTCCCGTTCGCCGGCCCTGGTGCCGCAGGCCTCACCGCGCTGATCCGCTTCTAGCGCGCCGCCGGCATCGGTCTCCCTTTTGGCTCTCCTCCTTCGCGTCGTCCCGCGAGGTCCGTGATGTCCCGATCCATCCGCCCGTTTGAGCTCCTCGCCGCCGCCGCCCTCGTCGCGCTCTCCGCGACCGCGCTGCTGCAGGCCTGTACGGAGCCCGTCTCCACCAGCTGCGACACCGGCGTCGTCTGCCCCCCCGGGAAGTCCTGCGCCAAGTCCCAGCCGGCCTGCATCGTCACGGCCTGCGGCGACGGCGAGGTCAACGACGGGGAGCTCTGCGACGACGGCAACGTGCTCTCCGGCGACGGCTGCTCGAGCGACTGCGTGTCGGATGAGCGGTGCGGCAACGCGATCGTCGACACGGGCGAGGCCTGCGACGATCCGGACCCGCAGAACTGCTCCGCCGACTGCAGCTCGAACCTCCGCTGCGACAACGGCACCGTGGATCCCGGCGAGCAGTGTGACGACGGCCCGCTCGCGGCCGGCGCGCTGCCCGAAGACGGCGACGGCTGCTCCGCCAATTGCCGCTCGGACGAGACGTGCGGCAACGGCGTGCGCGATCTCTTCGGCGACGACGATCCTCGCACCGAGGCGTGTGACGACGGCAACCAGGAGGAGCTCGACGGATGCACGCCTGACTGCCGCTCCAACGAGAGCTGCGGCAACGGCGTCATCGATCCCCAGGTCGCCGAGGTCTGCGACGACGGCCCCGTGCCTGCAGGCCAGGTCACGCGCAACGGTGACGGCTGCTCCGCCAACTGCCGCTCGAACGAGACCTGCGGCAACGGGACGCTCGACCAGCCCTTCGAGGCCGGCGACGCGCGCAACGAGCTCTGCGACGACGGCAACGTGCTCTCCGGCGACGGCTGCGGCTCCGACTGCCGGTCGACCGAGGTCTGTGGCAACGGCGTGATCGACACGCCGCGTGGCGAGCTCTGCGACGACTCCAACAACATCTCCGGGGACGGCTGCTCCGCGAACTGCCGCTCGTTCGAGACGTGTGGCAACGCGATCTTCGATCCCGACGCGGGCGAGGTCTGCGAGGACGGCAATACGGTCTCGGGCGACGGCTGCGCCTCCGACTGCCACTCCGACGAGTCGTGCGGCAACGACGTGACGGACACGGCCGCCGGCGAGCTCTGCGACGACGAGAACAACAACTCCGGCGACGGCTGCTCCGCGGACTGCCACTCGCTCGAGGCCTGCGGCAACGGCATCTTCGATCCGGCCGCGGGCGAGGTCTGCGAAGACGGCAACACGCTCTCCGGCGACGACTGCTCCTCGGACTGCCGCTCCAACGAGAGCTGCGGCAACGGC
>CAYHCR010000329.1:0-5107 GCA_964354895.1 uncultured Myxococcales bacterium
CCGATATGCGAAGAAGCGATAGTCCGCCAGCGCTTCCGCGGCGCGGCGATCTCGTCGACAACCTCGCGAAGCTGCGCCGACGGATCACGGCGGGCGGCGGCATCTCCAACAACGGTGCGTGGCGCTCAGCCTCGGTGGCGCTGGTGGCCTCGGGGGCGCCGGCGGCGTGGGTGGCGCTGGGGGCGCTGCTGGCGCCGGGGGCCTCGGCGGCGCTGGGGGCACCGGTGGCGTCGGCGGTGCCCAGGCCGTCTGCGGCGACGGCGTGCTCCAGCAGCAGGAGGCGTGCGACGACGGCCCGGGCAACTCCGACGCGTGGAGCCCCACCCCGCACTGCAACCTGGCCTGCACCGGCACCGCCCCGACCTGCGGCGACGGTCTCGTCGATCCCGCCGCCGAGCTCTGCGACGACGGGAACACCCTCGACGACGCGACCTGCCCGGCGGCCTGCGAACATGTATGCAGCCCTCAGGCCCTCGCGGGGAGCAACGTGGGCTGCGACTTCTGGCCCACGGTCACAGGCACGGTGGTGGACCCGGGCTACTCGTTCGCCGTCTCGGTGGTGAACCCGGGACCGACCCCGGTCACGGTCACGATCGGAGGCGGGGCCCTCCCGGCGCAGGACCTCTTCGTGGTGCCAGGGGGCGGGCTCGTGGTTCGCCCGCTCCCATGGGTCGACGCGCTCAAGCTCTGCTCCAGCCCGACCCCCGACAGCTGCCTCGGAGGAGGCGTGCCGAGCTCTGCGCTGGCAGTCGGCGGCGCCTACCACCTGCGCTCGACGGGACCGGTCGCGGTCGCGCAGTTCAGCCCGCTCGACGTCTCGGTCAACGGTGGCGCAGGGTTCTCGTACTCGAACGAGGCCTCCCTGCTCCTGCCCTCGACCAGCTGGGGGCTGCGCCACTTCGTCGCCTCGTGGGGGCGGACCCTCTCGTTCCCGTCGCCGTCGCTCCTCACGATCACCGCGCGCGAGGACAACACCAGCGTCTGGGTCACCTCGCGGGCCGCAGTGACCGCAGAGGGAGGGGCCCGGGCGTTTCTTCCCGGCCAGGCCGGGCTCGTCATCCTGAACGCCGGCGACGCGCTGGAGCTCGGGAGCCTGTCGGGAGACCTCACCGGCTCGGAGGTCGTCTCCGACAAGCCAGTCCAGCTCCTCGGCGGGCACTTCTGCGCGCTGGTCCCGGAGGGCTTCGGCTACTGCGATCACCTGGAGGAGTCGATCCCTCCGGTCTCCGCCCTCTCGAACCGCAGCTTCGTGCACGATCCGGTCGACTCACTCTTCCCGGGCGGCAAGCAGAGCATCGTGCGGATCGTCGCGACCGAGGCGAATACCTCGCTGACCTACGACCCGCCCAGCCCCGGTGCCCCCGGCGCGATCGCAAACGCCGGCGACTTCGTCGAGCTCCGGACCGCGGGCAGCTTCCTGCTGACCTCGGACAAGAAGGTGCTGGTGACCCAGCTGATGCTGGGGAGCGGGTTCGCCAACAGCACCGGCGATCCTGCGCTCACGCTCGCGGTCCCGGTCGACCAGTACCTCACGTCGTACGCCATCTACGCGCCGCCGCAGTACGCCGAGACCTACCTGGAGATCACCGCCCCGGCAGGCGCGACGGTGAGCGTGGACGGGGTGGCCGTCGGCGGGTTCGTCGCGATCGGCGCGACCGGCTACGAGCTCGCGAGGGTCTTCGCCCTCGACGCGGGCCCCGCGGCGGACGGCAGGCACCTCGTCGAGGGCTCGGCGCCGTTCGGGCTCGGCGTCTACGCCACCACCCCGGAGACGAGCTACTGGCTGCCCGGCGGCCTCGCCCTCGCCCAGCTGCCGGCGCCGTGAGCCGCTGACCGCGGCTGGCGTTCCATCCACTCCCGCCGCAGGAGCCGCACGTCCGGCAGCCGCTCCCGGCCGAGCCGCCGCGCGAGCGCGTGCTCCGGGCCGCGCTGCTGCGCCGCAAATTCGCGAACCTCGGCCTGCCCTCGCACGCACCCCCGATCGCCTCGGCGTGGGAGCGGCCGCCCCTCGAGCTCGCCGAACGGCCCATCAACGACCGCTCCAGCGCGGCCGGCGGGCCGCCGGCCACGGCGGCACCTGCTTGCGCTCCTGCCCGGTTCCGTGGGTTGAATGTCCTGTGAGCGCTGCGGCGCCTCCTGCCCGCAGGAACGCTCGCCAGGGAGCTCTCTCATGAGCGGCCACCGCATCTCCTGCGTCGCGCTCGGCCTCGCAGCGACACTGCTCGCGCCGCTCGCCGCCCGCGCGGAGGATCCACAGCAGACGCTGCTTCGCGACCTCGACCTCTCGATGACGGCGTTCGACTCGCAGGCGTGCGGCGCGTCGAGCAGCTTCGGCAGCGCGGCGGTCCTGCTCGGGGCCGGCGCCCTGGTGGCCTCCAACACGAAGAAGGGGATCCGCTCGACCTGGGGCGTGATCCTCTTCGACGCCGGCGCGGTCTCGGCCCTCGACGGGATGCTCCTCCTCGTGATCCCGGACAATGGAGCCAGCTGCGCGAAGCGCTACAGCGCGATGCCGGCTGGCACGCCGGAGGAGCGAGCGGCCCGGATCGCGGCAGGGCAGGGCTGCCTGCAGGAGTCGGACGGAGCGAACCGCACCTACCGCTACGCCTCGGCGGGGACGCGGCTCGCGGTGGCAGGCGGCGTGGTGGCGCTCTGGGCGACCGACCCGCCAGAGCCCCACGACACCACGCTCCTCGTGATCGGCGGCCTCACCGTCGTGGGGGCTGGCCTCGGCGTGGTCTTCCCGTCGAGGCCGGAGGGCAAGTGGGAGCGGCACCAGGAGCTGGTGAAGAGCCTCTCCGCCTCGCCGACGGTGCTGCGCGATCGGGGCGGCGCCCTGCTTCCGGCGCTGGCGCTGGGAGCCGCGTTCTAGCCAGCGGCCGCTACGGGTCCGCGGGAGTCGGCGTCGCCGGCGGCTCGGGCCTCTCCTGCCGCTTCGCCTTCTCGCTCCCCGCGCAGAAGCGGAACCCCAGCCTGCCGCCGACGCAATGCCCCGACAGGTACCAGGCCGGATCCGAGACGAACGCCGCCACCTCGTGCACCCGGCGGTACGCGTACACGGGGCCGAAGAAGAGCATCACCGCGCCCTCGCCGCCGATCGGGACGTCGAGGTCGACGCCGCCGACCGCCATCAGCGTCAGGTTGTTGAGGAAGAAGGAACCGATGAGCCCCTCGGCGTGGAGGCTCACGTACCTGCCGAACGGGTAGCTGTTGAGCCCGAGGGCGAAGGTCTCGTCGTGGGAGAAGTCGCTGAGCCCCCACGTGAGATTCAGGCCGAAGCTGACGCCGAAGTACGGGCCCGCGACCGGCATCACGCCCCGGAGCCCGATGATGTCCGAGATCAGCTTGCGGTCCGGGCCGACCGCCAGCACCGCCGTGCCGAACTCGAAGGAGGCCCCGGGATCGAAGCCCTTGCTCTCCTTCGGCGGAGCCTTCGGGACCTTCGCACCACCCTCGCGACTCGACGGGAGATCGGTCGTCGGCGTCGGGACCAGGCAGCCGAGGCAGGAGAAGGTCGGGAGCGGCGTCTCGTCCAGCTCCCGCGCGCCGCCGGCCGCCGGCAGGAACAGGAGGGCGAGCAGCAGCGGACGGGCGGGGGAGTGCATCTGCGCAGCCTAGAGCCAATGCCGATCACGTAGCGACCACGCGATCGCAAGAGCGCGAGGGCCGAGGAGTGGCACGGGCTCGCGCTCTACGGAGTGGACGGCACAAGTGTCCGCGTGCCGGACTCGCTGAAGAACCGGGCGCACTACGGGGGGCCGCTGGCACCTCGCGACGGCCCCAGGGCCTCGCGAGCGCCACACTGAAACCGTTCCTCTGCGCGCTCTTCGCGTACCAGCGCGCTGCTGCGCAAGACCGCCAGGCGCGTCGTCGCGATGCTGCGCATGCGAGGACGACTCGACGCAGCCGAGGGAGCCAACGACCTCGACGCGTTCGGCGCGCGTAAGGCCGCGTCCCTCACGAGCTCACCGGCCTCCTCCTCCTTCTTCGCCCGGCTCGTCGGCGCAGGAGGCGAAGCAGGCCGCCAGGGCCAGGAGAACGACGGCTCATCGCTTCTCGATCATCGCGATCATTCGATCGTCCACGTGGCTGCCGGTCTCGTCTGCGAGCGCGCGGGCGTCGGCGAGGAGCTTCGTGCACGCGGCGCGCATCTGGGTCACGTAGCCGGCGTCCGTGATGTCCTTCAGGTTGATGAGCACGTTCCAGAGGCCGCCGCGGACGCCCGCAAAAGCGAGCTGGACGCCCACGGCGCCGTCGCTCAGCGAGTTGGGGTTGCCGAGGGTCACCACCTCGCGCGCGAGGCGCATCGCCGCGAAGCTCGCCTCCGCGGTGGCCCACGGCACCGCGATCGCTTCGCGCAGCCCTTCCTGCATCCTGCGCGCGCGGAGGGCCTTCTCTTCCGGGCCGTTCTGCGGCAGGCGGAGGGCAGTCATGAAGCCGGTGAACGCATCGGAGTCCGCGTCCACCGCCACGAGGAGGCGGGCCTTGATCTGCTGCGCCTCCTCCGCGATGCGAGAGAGCTGGGTGTCCCCGGCCTCGGTGCCCTCCTTCGCGAAGGTCAGGTTCGCCACCATGGACGCGAGCGCCGCACCGAGGGCCCCGGCAAGCGCTGCCACCGAACCGCCGCCGGGCGCCGGGGAGTCGCGCGACACCTCGTCGGTGAAGTCGATCACGGTCTTCCGGACGAGGGCCCTGGCCGGAACGACCGGCAGCCCGAGCACCTTCTTCTCGATCTCGAACGGCGCGACGTCGGTGAGCCCGAGCGAGGCCACGGCGAGGCGGAGCACGTCCTCGACCGGCTGGCCGAGCGAGCGGCCCTGCTTGCGAAGGTAGTACTGGCCGCTCTCGAGGAGGGCCTTGAAGGGCACCACGCCGACGATCTCGCTGCCCGTCACCACGAGGCCGCGCTCCGCTGCGAGGCGGCGCGAGGCCTCCAGCACCTCGTGCGGCGGCGTCACCGTGAAGTCGGTCAGGTTGATGGAGATCTGGGCGCGGCGGTAGTCGTCGACGTACCAGCCGATCGCCTTGCAGGCCTTGAAGAGGCCAGGGCGGTAGACCTGCTTTCCGACCACGTCCGGCGGGGCGAGGTCGTTCGAGCGGAGCAGGC
>CAYHCR010000330.1:0-3673 GCA_964354895.1 uncultured Myxococcales bacterium
AGGTCGTAGGCCCCCTCGCTCCGCGCGTCGGTGATCACACGGCCGCCGCGCATCCCGGGCCGCTCGCCGGCGTCCACCGCCACCAGCCACTCGGCGTCGTGCAGCACGCTCTCCTCGCCGAGCTCGCCGGCGCCGCCCTCCGCGAAGACGACGTCCCGCCGCCCCTTGCTGCGCAGCTTCCCGATCCGATCGGGGAAGGCGACGAGCGTCGCGCGCAGCAGCGCCTCCTCCGGGTCCTTCGGCCGCGGCGCGCGATCCTTCACGAGCCGGCAGAGCTGCGCCTTCGCGCGGGACGCGGCCTCGGTCGCGCGCACGTCGAGCCCCAGGTCCCGCAGCCGGTTCGGCGCGAGCCGCAGACCTTCCGCCTCCGAGAGCAGCCCGGCGAGCTCCAGCAGATCGGACGAGCCCGCGCGCAGGCCCGAGGCGGCGCGGCGCGGCCCCTGCATGCTCACGCGCGTGCTGCGGCGCAGATCTCGCTCCGAGACGATCGCCGCGAGCGCCGCCGCCTCCTTCCCCACGCCGCGCGCCTCGCCCTCGCAGACGAGCCGGGCGAGCCGCGGGTGGAGCGGAAGTTGTGCCATCCGGCGGCCGAGCGGAGAGAGCGTGCCGTCTCTGCCGATCGCCCCGAGCCGCGTGAGCAGCGCCTCCGCCGACTGCACGGCGGCGGCGGGCGGCGGCTCGAGCCACTCGAGCGCGTCGAGCCCCGGGAGGCCGAGCGAGCGCACGAGCAGGGCGCTCTCGCAGAGGTCCGCGCGCAGCAGCTCCGGCGTCTCGCGCGTGGGCCGGCCGTCGAAGTCTCCCTTCGTATAGAGGCGCAGCACGCGGCCCGGCGCGGTGCGGCCCGCGCGGCCCGCCCGCTGGATCGCGCTCGCCTGCGCGATCTTCTCGAGCCCCAGCGTCGGCAGCCCTGTCCACGGCGAGTGGCCCGCCACGCGCGCGAGCCCGGCGTCGACCACCGCCGTGACGCCTTCGATCGTGACGGAGCTCTCCGCGACGTTGGTGGAGAGGATGATCTTCCGCTGCGGTCCCGGCTTCACGGCCGCGTCCTGCTCCGCCGGCGGCAGCTCGCCGTGCAGGGGCAGCAGCCGCAGCCCGCGATCCTGCGCGAACGGCGCGAGCTGCTCGAGCGCGCGACGGATCTCGGCGGCGCCCGGCAGGAACACCAGCACGTCGCCCGCCGGCTCCTCGAGCACGAGCCGCTTCACGGCCGCGGAGACCTGCACCTCGAGGTGACGATCGTCGGGCCGCTCGAGGTGTTCGATCCGAAGAGAGAAGAGCCGCCCCTCGCTCGACACCGTGCCGCACTGCAGGTACTCGGCGATCGGCTGGCCCTGCAGCGTCGCGCTCATCGCGACGAGCGCCAGATCCGGCCGCGACGTCCGCTGCAGGCGCGTGAGCAGCGCGAGCGCGAGATCCGTCTGCAGGTGGCGCTCGTGCAGCTCGTCGAGCACCACGACCGCCACGCCCGGCAGCGTCGGCTGCGCCGCGAGGCGCCTCACGAGGATCCCCTCCGTCACGAAGCGCAGGCGCGTGCGCGGGGAGCTCACGTCCTCGAACCGCACCGTGTACCCGACCTGCTCGCCGAGCCGCTCGTTCAGCTCGCGCGCGACGAACGTGGCGGCCATGCGCGTCGGCAGCCGGCGCGGCTCGAGCACGAGGATCTCGCCGCGCTCCGCCAGTCCAGCCTGCAGAAGGGCCCGAGGCACCCGCGTCGTCTTGCCGGCGCCCGGCGCGGCCTGCACGACGAGCGCGCGCTCGTCCCGCACGCGGCGGACGATCTCGGGGAGCAGCGCGTCGATGGGCAGGTCGATCGGCACGCGGGGAGACTCGCACGAGCGCGGGCGACGCCGCGGGACGCCGTGATCGACGGAGCCGAAACTCCGCTGATCGACCCCCTTCCGCGCCCTTGCTCCGCTCCGACGGCGCGCCCACGGTGCGCCCGATCACGCCCGTGATCGCATCGGAAGGAGAGACCCGCATGAACCGCACGAAGCTGCTGGCGCCCGCCGCTCTGGCGTTCGCGATGTCCGCCTGTGGTGAGCCGCCGCCGCCGCCCAAGCCCCCCGAGCCGAAGGTCGCCGAGATCAAGAAGCCCGAAGCGCCCGCGAAGCCGACGGTCGACGCCGCGAAGCTCGCCGCGTTCCAGAAGCTCCCCGCGCAGGTCGAGAACCCGGCGAACCCGCTGACCGAGGAGAAGATCGCGCTCGGCCGGTTGCTCTACTTCGACAAGCGGATCAGCAAGAACCACGATATTTCCTGCAATTCCTGCCACGACCTGCAGAACTTCGGCGTGGACGGCAAGGCCTTCTCCGAAGGCCACAGGAAGCAGCTCGGCGGCCGCAACTCGCCCTCCGTCTACAACGCCGCCGGCCACCTGGCGCAGTTCTGGGACGGCCGCTCGCCCGACGTCGAGGACCAGGCCAAGGGCCCCGTCCTCAACCCGGTCGAGATGGCGGTGAAGGACTCCTCCGCGGCGATCGGGACGCTCCAGTCGATCCCCGGCTACCCCGAGGCGTTCGCGAAGGCCTTCCCGGCCGACAAGGATCCGGTCAACTGGGACAACTTCGGCAAAGCTGTCGGCGCCTTCGAGCGCAAGCTGCTGACGCCCGGCAGGTGGGACGATTTCCTCGGCGGCAAGCAGGACGCGCTCTCCGACGCCGAGAAGGAGGGCCTCAACACCTTCCTCGACACGGGCTGCGCAGCTTGCCACTCGGGGCCGTACCTCGGCGGCACGATGTACATGAAGAGCGGGCTCACCAAGCCGTGGCCCAACGACAAGGACCTCGGCCGCTTCGACGTCACGAAGGCCGACGCCGACAAGGGCATGTTCAAGGTGCCGTCGCTGCGCAACGTCGCGAAGACCGCGCCGTACTTCCACGACGCCTCGGGCAAGACGCTCCGCGACTCGATCAAGACGATGGCGGAGTACCAGCTCGGCAAGCAGCTCGATGACGCGGCCGCCGCGAAGATCGAGACGTTCCTCGGCGCGCTCACGGGCGTCCCGCCGGCGGACTACATCAAGGAGCCGGCCGCGCTGCCGAGCGGCCCGAAGACGCCCAAGCCGGATCCCACGTAGGCGCGTCGATCCTCGCAATGATGTACGGGAGGCCGCTCGCGAGGGCGGCCTCTCTGCGTGCCGGTCGGCCGCGCTACGTGCCGGTCGGCGCCGCCCCGACCGGATGCACGCTCGTCTTGTTCTTCCAGCGCGTGAGCCCCGCCGCCTCGCTGCAGGCCCCCGACGTCGGCGGACCGCGCGCGCAGCCGAACCAGCCGTGCGGCCCCGTCGTCTGGAGCACCGTCTCGTCCTGGTCCACGCAGAACGCCCGGCCGCCGGCCCCGTGCGCAGGCCACGCCCAGGCCTGAAAGCCGCGCTCGGCGCCGTCCGGCGTCGCCGGCAGGTCGACGCGATAGCAGAAGCCCTGCAATTCCATCGAGACGCCGTCCGGCTGGTAGTGGATCGCCATCGCGAGCGGGAGCAGCTTTGCCGGGATGAGGCCGCCGCCGTCGATCGGCGCTTCGCCGCCGAGCTGCCCGAGCGTGCCGAACTCGCCGATCCCGTCGCGGTCCGCGTCGACGAACGCGTTGCTGCGGAAGCGGCCCTCCGCCCAGTGCATCGTGCGCAGGTTCACGACCGCGCGGCGCTCCGCCGCGTTCTCGCCGGAGCCCACCACGT
>CAYHCR010000330.1:3773-5099 GCA_964354895.1 uncultured Myxococcales bacterium
CGCAGGTTCACGACCGCGCGGCGCTCCGCCGCGTTCTCGCCGGAGCCCACCACGTTGGCCATCCCGAGCTTCCACATGAAGAGGCCGGCGATCACGAGGAAGATCGCGCCGCCCGCCCAGACGACCCCCGGGACGCTCGCGTCTTTTCGCTTGTCGAGGTCCGAGGCCGGATCTACGGTGCGCGCGTTTTCAGGAATCAAGAGTGGCTCCGTCGGGCGGATCTCTTACGCCCGCGCGGTGTGGTGTGCCAGGTGCGGCTTTCTGCCGCGGCAGGGTGCCACGGAGCGCTCGGCGGGTGGCGCGGAGGCGCTCCCTTTGCCGGGGATCGTGGGGCGCGGCCGCGTGGCATGTTGATTGCCCTATCGGGACGACCCAGTCCAACGAGCGTGCGCGGAGGGGCCGGCCCTCCCGCATGCGGCAACGGAAGGCGAGTCGAGTGGACGCGACCGAAGCAACGCAGGCAGGCGACGGGAGAGTCCCGTTCGTCTTCCCCAAGTGGGTCAACTACGTCCCGGTCCTGGCCCAGGTGGTGCTGGGCGGGATCGGTTCGCTCGCGCTCTTCGCGCTCTATTTCTGGGGCGCGCCCAGCCACTGGTACGTCGGATACGCGCCGACCCAGCCGATCCCGTACAGCCACAAGCGGCACGCCGGCGACCTCGGGATCGACTGTCGCTACTGCCACATCGCGGTCGAGAAGGGCCCGCAGGCGATGGTGCCGCCGGCCGAGACCTGCATGAATTGCCACGCGAACGTGCAGACGCGGGATCCGCAGACGGGCCTGTACGTCAAGGACTCGCCGCTGATCCAGCCGATCCGCGACTCGTTCACGAAGGGCACGCCGATCAAGTGGGTCCGCGCGCACAAGGTCGCCGACTTCGCCTACTTCGATCACAGCCGGCATGTGGCGAAGGGCGTCGGCTGCGTGACGTGCCACGGTCGCGTCGATCAGATGGATGTCATCCGGGTCACGCAGCCGCTCTCGATGGTCTGGTGCATCGACTGCCATCGCAACCCCGCGCCGAACCTCCGGCCCCGCGACCAGATCACGAACATGGCCTGGACGCCGCCGGACGCGCGCATGGGCGAACGTCTCGCGCAGGAGTACCGCGTGAATCCCCCGCAGTCCTGCTCCGGGTGCCACCGATGAGCCGCAAGCTTTCCGTGCTGGGCCAGACCGATCACGAGGCCGAGCTGCCGCCAGCAGAGCTGCCCGAGGCGCACGATCACGGGCACGATCACGATCACGGCGATCACGATCACGCGCAGGCCGCCGCAGGGCCGATCCTCGCGATGGCCGACGGCAAGGTCTTCTTCCGCTCGATCGAC
>CAYHCR010000331.1:0-5077 GCA_964354895.1 uncultured Myxococcales bacterium
CTGCGGGCCTTCCCCGCGGAGGGCGCATACGCCGCGGCGCTCCAGGTCGCGGGGTACGATCTCCGGAAGCCCGAGGCGGCCTACACGCCGACCGTCTGGGCGGCATGTGTCCGCATCGCGCGCGAGCACGCCTTCCCCGGCTTGCCGGACGAGGAGGCCTATCGCGCGCTCGGCGGCCCCTTCACCGAGGCGTTCCTGCAGACGATCACGGGGCGGATCGTCGCGGTGGCCCTGCCGCTGCTGCCGACCGAGTCGCTCGTCTCGCGCTTCGGCCAGTACCTGCAGCTCGGCCGCACCGACATGACGGTGACGAGCTCGCGCGTCGGAGACAAGCACTACGCGATCGAGCTCGAGGACGGCGTCAGCCTCCACGGCGCCTTCATGGCCGGGATCATCGAACACGCGCTCCGCCGCAAGACGCAGACGGCCGAGGTCGGGCACACCTCGCTCGACGCCACGCACTACCGGCTCGACATCCGCTGGTAGGGCGCGGGGCCCCGCTGGGGGTCAGTCCCGCGGGCCCGGCGGCGGCGGCACGCCGGGGCAGTCGCGGCGCGAGTGGCAGAGATCGGGGTTGAGCGTCATCCCGCCCGACTCGATCCACTCGCCCATCATCCCGAACATGAACGAGCCGACGTCGAACGTGGTGGCCGTCGCGCACCCGCAGTCCTGTCCTGCGGGGCACGCCGCGGCGCAGCGCGCCCGCAGCGTGTCGATCTGCGCGCCCGGGAACGCGAAGCCGTGCTGCCCCTCGGGCGTGGGGTACGGGAAGATCGAGCCGGAGATCCCGCCGAGCGAGTCGGGGCCATACGCGCGGAACGGCGGATCGAGGCGCGGGATGAGGCCGGTCCAGAGATCTTCGCCGTGGCCGAAGTCTTCGATGTCCATGTGGACACCATTGCCGGCCGGATCGCGGAAGCGGCCCAGGTTGTGTACGCCCTCGAGCGTATACGTATCGACGAGGACCTGGTGCTGCGACTTGCCCCAGCGGGGATCGATCGACTTGTAGTCGATGAAGCCCGCGGCGCGGCCGATCGAGGCGCCGCCGGCGGCGGGCACGACCATGTCTCCGACGCTCGTGACGATGAGCGCGTGCGTGCCGGTCTGATCGCCCTTGCCGGGGAACTTCAGCGGCAGGCGCTGCAGGTGCTTCGCGAAGACCGCCGGATCGGCGCCGTCGAGCACGAGCTGGCCGAGGCCCAGAAAGCGCCGCAGATCGGGCGTGCCGCGCTCGAGGCCGAGGCCCTCCTGCAGCGAGACGAGCGGGCTGCCAGCCGCAAACGTGCCCGCCTGGAACGTGATCTCCTCGCCGAAGGTCTCGAGCGTCGCGATCGGCGTCGCGCCCCCCGCGATCACGCAGTCGTCACCCGTCACGAGATCGGCCTCGGCGTACAGGGTCAGCCGGATCGGGTCATGCAGATCGGAGGCGACCGCCGCCCGCACGCGCCCGTCCGCCTGCACGCGCCCGCAGCCGCGCTCGCCGTTCGCGCCGTTCTCGACCAGAAAGATCTGGCCGGGCAACACGCCCGCCATCGCCCCGAGCGGGAAGGTCGAGTCGTCGTTGAGATCCGGGATCACGGTCCGCACGTTCAGCGCGCCGTCGACGGCGTCGCCGATGAAGAGCGGTCCCATCACGCGCAGCACGACCGCCGCGCGCACGCCGCCGAGCGTGGTGCGCGCGCCGGTGTCTCCGAGGCCACCGCCCGCGGAGATCGGCGCGATCGTGTCGAGCTCCGGCTCGATGGCGCCGACGACCGCCGCCATGATCCCGCCGAGCGAGCCGCCCGTCATGCCGAGCGTCGCGTCGCCGCCGATGTCGATGTTCCCGTCGCCGTCGAAGTCGCCCGCGAGATCCTTCGCGCCGTCGCCGTTCGTGTCGAAGCGGGAGCGCTTCTGGCCGTCGAAGGCCCGCAGGATCCGGACGAGCTGGAGGTAATCGAGCGCCGACTGCCGCACGACGTCGCGTGTGTGGAAGAGGTAGCCGGTCCAGAAGTCCGCGCCGGAGTCGACGCGGCCATCGCCGTTCTGGTCGAGCGCGCGGTCGGAGAAGAGCGCGCCGACGAACGGGCCGAGGCCGTAGCCGCCGAGCACGAGCTCCGCCAGCTCCCGCTCCTCGTCCCCGACGCCGAGGCCGTGCGAGACGCAGTCGATCGAGATCGTCGCGAGCCCCTGCCGCGCGAAGTGACCCGCGAAGCTGATCGCCTCGAAGCGGCTGCTGCCGTAGCCATGGCCGAGGATCACCGTGGGTGCGGGCTTGCCCTCGCCGCGCGCTGAGACCTCCTTGCGCGGCACGACGAGCGTGAACCAGACGTCTTCGCTGCGCGCGGGCGCGGGCACCCGGTCGAGGTCCTGCGGCCAGGACTGCAGATTGTTATTCAGCGGCGCGCCGTCCGCATCCACCCGCGGGAAGAGCTGCGGGCTGCGATAGGTCCCCATGACGATGTAGTCGACGTAATCGAGCCCCTCGAGCAGGACCCTGCCCTCCTCCGAGTCGGCGTCGAGGCCGAGCAGCTGGCTCGCGAGCGACTGGAAGACGGGCTTGAAGTCCTCGCCGCGGAGGATGTGGACCTGCGTCGCGCTGCCGACCTGCGTCGGATCGACGAGCGGCGCGAGCGAGTGGAGGTCGGGCGGGTACTCGGCGCCGAGGTGGCCCTGCACGCCGTGGCCATACAGCCCGTCGCGCACGGCGACCCAGGCGGAGCCGATCGTCTGCGTCGTGAAGGAGAACGCGAAGCCGATGTCGGAGACGTCGAGGCCGGCCGGGAGCACGTCGAGCAGCGGCAGCAGCGCCGTGGTCTGCGCCGCGTGATTCACGAACGGGTAGGGCGAGCCGACAGGGTTGCCGGCCGCGTCTTTGAGGCGCCGCGTGACGATCACCGCGTAGGTCGTGCGTTCGAGCAGCGGCTCCATCGGCCGGACGATCAGGGTGTTCGTCTCGCGCTCGTAGAAGGTCATCGTCGCGTCGGCGCGGGCGATCAGATCGTCCGCGGCCGGCGTCGCGACGCCCGGAAAGTAGTTCGGCAGGTCGAGCACGCCGTCGAGATCCGTGTCTTCGCCGGGATCGAGCACGCCGTCGCCGTCGACGTCTTCGTTGACCTCTTCGAAGTACATGGTCAGGTTTGCGCCGCGCGGATCGTTGGCCCAGTAGGCGTCGCGGTTCTCCAGCACCATCGGGAAGCTGCCGTTGCCGATGTCGAGCGCGGTCGCTTCGCCGAATTCCGGCGAGTCGGGCGTGACGTTCACGAGGTAGACGACGTCGTCGGCGAGGTCGAACGTCGCGTCGCGGTGGCCCGCGAGGATCGAGCCGACGTCGATCGGCCCGGTGAACGGGATCGAGATCGGCGCGAAGACGCCCCAGCCGTCCTGGCCGTCGAGCAGGGTGCGGACGCGCTCCTCCATCTTCGTCGGCGCGATCATCGAGGCGTTCAACCGCCGGCCCGTCGCGCTCGTCGCGTCATAGCGCGTGGCGAGGTCGTTGGGCAGCGGCAGATCCGGCAGCGGCCGGTGCTCGAAGTCGAGCTTCACGGTCGTGTCGGCGGCCTCGGCGGGCGCGATGCCTTCGGGCGCGGCGGAGAGGCAGCCGGCGAGCAGCAGGGCAGTGAACGGGAGTACGCGACGCATGGGGAGCTCCTACAGCTCGGCGCGGACGAGCAGACGCCCGCCGCCGACGGAATCCATGGAACCACCGTCCGCCGTCGTGAAGCCGGCGCCGGGGAAGAAGAGGCCCGCCTCGAGCGCCGCGCGGAGCTTCACGCCGGAGAGCTCGCGGAAGTAGCTGACGCCGCCGTCGAGCTCGGTGCCCAGATACCGGCCCGGCACACCGTCGAGCGCGTTTCGGGGATCGCCGCCGGCGAACCGCGTGTTCTTCGGGTCGACCAGCGGGACCTCGGAGAGCGCGAGCAGCGGGCCGCCGTAGCACTCGAGGCCGTCGAGCGGCGTGAGCACGACGCGGGGGAAAAACGCGATCGTGTTGGTGACGCTGCCGCGCGTGGGCAGGCGGTCCAGATCTTCGCTCGGGCGGCCGACCAGCTCGGGATCCGCGGCGGTGACGGGGGCGCGGGCGCTCTGCGCGGCGAGCACGTGGCGGAAGAGCAGGAGGCCGGCGTCGAAGTTCGGATCGGCCTTGAAGGCGTTCGTCGCCCCGTCGTCGAGGTTCTGATCGCCGGACGCATAGAGCACGTCGAGCGCGGCGCCATACCAGCCCATCGCGAGCACGCCGCGGAGCGTGCCGCCGAGCTGCAAGACTTCATGCGTGGGGAAGTCCGCGCTGGGCCCCAGCGCCGTCTCGCCGGTGACGAGCGCGCCTTCGGCCGCGAGCGTCAACTTCCGCTCGGCGCCGAGATCGTGCGTCCACTGGCCGAAGAGATCGACCGCGGTGACGTCGAGCGTCTTGCCGGCCTCGCTCTCCTGCGAGCGCGACACCACGTACAGTCCTGCGGTCCGCGGGCGGCCCGCGCCGACCTGGATCGTGCCGAAGGCCTGCGTCGCGGTGTCGCCCTCGAGCGTCACGTCGTCGTGCACCTCGGGATCGAAGCCGCCGGCGATCACGAGGCGCGCGTCGGTCCACGGCCCGGTCGCGACCAGGAACCGCAGCACCCGATCGCCGCCGCGCGGATCGAGGAAGCGGGCGGAGCCGGGCTCCCAGCCGTGCGCGCCGTCGTTGGCGACGAGGCCGAGGCCCACGTGGCTCGTCGTGAGCCCGCCGCCGATGGTCGCGAAGTTCGCAAAAGAGAGCTTCGCGAACGCCTTGCGGACGACGGGAGCGCGCGGCTCGGGGTGGAGCCCCACGCTCTCGAGGTCGGAGTCGGCGCCGCGCTGCACGCCCGAGAGCGCTTCGCCTTCGGCCTCGAGCGAGAGCAGGAACGGGAGGAGCGCCTTGTCGGAGTCGTACCGCAGACCTGCACGGACGAGCGTGTCGATCGCCGGGGTCGGGGTGTACTCGGCGCCGTCTGCGTCGGTGAGGACCGGCCCGGCGCTCTCGACGCGCGCGCCGAGCGTCGCGGAGGCGGAGAGGAGGTGGCCGTCGAGCCGGGTGGAGAGGAAGGGATCGGGTTTGGCGGGGGGCTTGGGCGTGGCC
>CAYHCR010000332.1:0-5058 GCA_964354895.1 uncultured Myxococcales bacterium
GCTTCCCGCGCGATCATCGAGTCGTCGACCAGCAGCACGCGCAGCTTCTTCTTGTGGGGCCCACGGCCGACCGACCCGGCCCGTCGCGCGGCCGCGAGCACGTCGCTCGTCGAGAGCAGCAACGCCACGCGGCCGTCCTCGAGCGCCGCCGCGCCCGAGATGAAGCGCATGCCCTTGAGGAATTCCCCCGGCGTCTTCACGGCGACCTCGCGCTCGCCGACGAAGCCGTCCACCACGATCGCAGCGGCGTGATCGCCGTGCGAGACGAAGGCGGCGTTCGGCCGCTCGGAGCGGGGGCCGCCGTTGATCGCCAGCAGCGGCCCGAGCGCGACGACCGGGATCACGCGGTCGCGATGGCGCACCGCCCGCACGCCGGCGATCTCGAGGATCGAGGCGGGTTCGACGCGGCCGACCGAGTCGACGTCCATCGCGGGCAGGCCGTAGACGTCGTCGTCGAGCCGGAACAGCAGCACCTTCATCAGCGCGAGCGACTGCGGCAGGCGCAGCAGGAAGCGCGAGCCCTTGCCGGGCGTGGAGGTGACGGAGACCGAGCCGCCGAAGCCGGTGACACGCTTGCGCACGACGTCGAGGCCGACGCCGCGGCCGCTCGTCTCGGTCGCGATCTCCTTGGTCGAGAAGCCCGCCGCGAAGATGAGATCGACCGCGGCCCGATCGGTCAGCGAGGTGGCCTGGTCGACGGTGATGACGCCCTTCTTGGCGGCGCTCTCCCGGATCCGCGCGGGATCGATGCCGCGGCCGTCGTCCTCGACCGCGAGCTGGAGCAGGTCGCCGTCGGTCCGCGCGGAGATCACGATGCGGCCGACGGAAGGTTTGCCTGCCGCCACGCGCTCGGCCGGCGCCTCGAGGCCGTGGTCGATCGCGTTGCGCAGCAGGTGCACGAGCGGATCGGTCAGCGACAGGAGGATCGCCCGATCGACGCCCGTCTCCACGCCGCGCAGCTGGCAGTCGACCTCCTTGCCGTGCTCCCGCGCCTGCTCCCGCGCCGCGAGCGGGAAGCGGGCGAGGATCTCGCCGAGCGGCACGAGCCGGGCGTCGCCGATCTCCTCCGCGATCCGGCTGTAGGACTCCCGCGCGCGCTCCACCGAGTCGACCTGCTGGCGCATCGTGCGGAAGTTCTGGTCCCGCAGCCGCCAGAATTCGTCCTCGACCGAATCGAGCTCGGCGGACGGCAGCGCGCTGCGCGCCGAGTCGAGCAGCTCCCCGATGCGATCGGCGAGCTTGCCCCAGTCTGCGAGCAGCTCTGCGAGCCTGCGCGACTGCGTGCGCGCGCGGGCGCCGTCCACCAGCAGATCGCCGATCATCGCGGAGAGGCGATCGAGCGCGTCGATCGAGACGCGGATCGAGGCGGCGCGGTTGGACTCGGTGGCCTGCGCGACCGCGCGCGCGGCGTTGACCGCAGCGACGGAGCCGCCGACCGGCGCAGGGGTCGGGGCCTTCGGTGGAGGGGCCGGCGACGGTGGGGGAGACGAGGCCGGCACGGGGTCGCGGCCGGCCTGCAGCCGCGCGAGGAGCGAGGCGCCCTCGGGCCCGCCGTCGAGCGGCGCGTCCAGCAGCGGAGGCACCGCCTGCACGACGTCGATGATCAACGCTGCGGCCGGGCCTCCTCTGGCCGCCGACGCGAGCGGGAGGATCTCTTCCGCGGCGTGCGCGATCTGCGCGATGCCGGCGAAGCCCATCATCCGGGCCTCGCCCTTCAAGGTGTGCAGCTCCCGCGCGGCCTCGCGCGTCGGGTCCTCGCCCTCACGGCCCTCGGGCAGCGCGTGCAGCGCCGCCACGATCCGCTCGACGCGGTCGGCGGTCACCTCGCGAAACTTCCCGAGGAGCTTCTGGCGGATCTGCTCCGACGCCATGAGTGAGGGGCTCCGCTACTCGACCTTGAAGCGCTGGACGAGCTCGCTGAGCCGCTCCGCGAGGCCGGTCAGCTCTGCAGCCGCGCTGGTCGCCTGCCGCGAGCCGCCCTGCGCCTGCCGCGTGATCTCCTCGATCTCCGCCATCGACTGCACGACCTGCTCGGTCGCCGTCCGCTGCTGCTGGGTCGCGAGGTGGATGACCCGCGCGGCGTCGCTCGTCTCCTGGACGCCCGAGAGGATCCCCGAGACGCTCTCGATCGCCGAGCTGCCGAGCTTCTCACCCTCCGCCGCCATCACGACGTTCCGCTCCGCCGAGGTGTTGGCGAGCGTCGAGGCGGAGCGGATGTCCGAGATCAGCGTCTTGATCTCCTTGGTGCTCTCCATGACGTTCTCGGCGAGCCGCCGCATCTCGGCCGCGACGATCGAGAAGCCGCGGCCCGCCTCGCCCGCCTTCGCGCCCTCCAGCGCCGCGTTGAGCGCGAGGAGATCCGAGCGGTCCGCGATCTCGTCGATCACGTCCACGACGCTGCCGATCCGCTCGAGGCTGCGGGAGAGCTTCTGCATCGCGCTGCCGACGTCGGAGGCGTTGCGCCGCACACGCTCCATCGAGTCCATGAAGGAGCGGATCGCGCCTTCGCCGGTGCGGGCGCCCGAGAGCGTGCGCTCCGCGATCGCCGCGACGGTCTGCGCGTTGTCGGCGATCTGGTGGCTGGCGCCCTTGAGCTCCTCCATCGTCGCGGTCGTCTCGTGCACCGCGCTCGCCTGCTCCGTCATCGACGACTCGTTCTGCGTCGCCGCCGCGAGCACCTCGCTGGCGCCCGTGGAGAGCTGGAGCACCGCCTCCCGGATCTCCAGCACGAAGCGGCGCAGCGTCTCGAGCACCTGGCCGACGCCGGTCACGAGCGGCGCGAGCGTCGGATCGCTCGAGGTCAGGTGGATGTCGCCGGAGAGATCGCCCTGCACGACCGTCTTGAGCAGCGCCTCGATCGCGGCGTCGAGCCCCTGGCTGACCGCCGCCATTCGCGCGAGCGACTCGTTGTTCGCGAGGTTCGCCTTCTTCGCCGCCGCGTTCACGGCCGCCGCGAGCTTGAGGGCGAGCGGGTCGCGCAGCCCCTCGAGCTCGGTGCGGACCACGTGCTCGCCTTCGCCCCAGCGCGAGATGACCGAGATGATCTGCTCGATCTCGTCGCGCGGGACGCCCTCGGGGGCCTTGGTCGTCGCCGCGCGGCGGGGCGCGCGCGGCTTTGCAGGCTGCTTCGTCGTGGCCATCTAGCGGGCCTCCATCGGCGCGTCGATCAGGGGCTCGGACAGCAGCGCCGGCAGATCGACGACCGGGGTCAGGATGCGGCCTTCCAGCAGCAGGCCGCGGACGGCGCGGGTCCGAAGACAGACGGCCGCGACCTCGGGAAGGGGGAACCAGTCGCCTGCGCCGGGGGTGCGAAGGCCGAGCACGCGATCGATCACGAGCTCGCGACGGCCGTCGGCGCACGGGATCACGAGGCTGCGGGCGCCCTCGCGCGCCGCGCCGAGGACCGTGTGCGTGACGCGCTCCGCCTCGAGATCGGCCGCGCCCGCGCCGATGAGCGCGACGTCACGGGCGTCCGCGCCGAAGCGGTGGCCGTCGATCTCGAAGAGCAGCAGCGCGCCCGGGAGGCTCACGCGAGGCTCCGCGAGCGCGCGACGTCGACGAGCTTCGGCAGATCGAGGACCGCGATCGGGCCCTTCGGATCGTGCGCGATCCCGGAGAGAAATTCCGCGACGCCCTGCGCCGTGGAGGGCGGCGCGTCGATGCGCGCCGTCGACACGCGGACGAGCCCTTCGACGCTCTCGCAGAGCAGCGCGAGGCGGTACTTGCCGTGCTGCACGAGCGCCGCCCGACGGCCGGGTCCGTGCTCGAGCGGCGGCTGGCCGACGAGCAGGTGCGGGTCGAGCACCGCGAGTACCTCACCGCGGTGCGCGACGACGCCCGGCAGGAAGCCCGGAGAGGAGGGCAGGCGGGTGAGCGCGCCGATGCGGAAGACCTCCGAGACGAGCGAGGCCTCGAGCGCGTACCGGCCGCCGAGCAATCGCACGCAGAACAGCACGAGCTCGCTCGCGCGTTCCGCGCTCGCGGGCTCATCGAAGCGTCGATCGAAAGGGTTCGCCATTGGGGGGGGTCGGAGAGCGGGCGGATCATCCCGCGCCGGGGAGGGCGCCGCAAGGAAGCCGGCGGGCCGCCGCGGAACGACTCTTGCCTTCGCGCTTCGACGGGCGCTACCTGTCGCCGCTGTGCCGAGAGGATCTGCGACGTGAAGGTGATCGTCATCCACCCATCCGAGCTCGTGCGCGAGGCCGTAGGGGCCGCGCTCGAGGCCGCCGGCCACTCGATCTGCGTCGCGGAGCGGCCGGAGGGGCTGGCGGCCGAGGACGTCGTCGCCGGCGCGCTCGTCGCAGAGCCTGCGCAGGTTCGTCACGCGGCGCGGATCCTGCGCGAGCGGGGCTTCCGCGGCCGGGTGCTCGCGCTCGGCGCGGGGGAGGGCGCGGAGCACTCCGACGGACAGCTCGCGCCCGGCCCGCTGGAAGATCTGGCCGAGCGCTTCGCGAAGGCGCTGCCTGGTCGGCGGCGCGTGCTGATCGTCGACGACAGCGAGCTCTCGGCGACGCTGCTGCGGGGGGAGCTCGAGGGGAAGGGCTTCGACGTCTCGTGGGTCGACGACGCCGAGAAGGCCACCTCGCTGATCCTGCGCAAGGCGACGCGGCCGGATCTCGTGCTGCTCGACCTCAACATGCCTCGCGTCGACGGCGCGAGCTTCTGCCGGTTCCTCAAGAAGAACTCGCTCTTCGAGGGGCTCAAGGTCGTGCTCTGCTCCGGCGAATCGCCCGAGAGGGTCGCCGCGACCGCGCGCGAGTGCGGCGCCGACGGCTTCGTGCTCAAGAGCCAGATCCTCTCGGACTACCTCAGCGAGCAGCTCGCAGAGACGCCTTGATCCGCGGCGTTCCGGTGCGCGCCTCGCTGCTGGCGCTCGCGTGCTCCCTCACCGGCTGCCGCGACGAAGCGCCCTCGCGTCCGCCGACGCCGCTGCCGATCCCGCGGGCCACGCGCCCGCCGGGCCACAAGGTCGATCGGCCCACGCCTGCAGAGCTGCTCGGCGTCGAGGTCGCGCTCGCCGACGGCGTCACGGTCGCGGCCGGCGCGGTGCTGATCGTG
>CAYHCR010000333.1:0-5040 GCA_964354895.1 uncultured Myxococcales bacterium
GGAACACGGGCCAGATGAAGTCGTCGGGCGTGAGGCGGGTCTCGGCGACGAGATCGCGCAGGATCGGGTGGCTGCGGAGGCGACGTCCGCGGATCGTAGGGAAGCCCATGGCGCGCGGAGGATAGTGCGCGCGGACCTCGGCGGGAAGCCTCGGCAGGAGGGGGGGGCTCGGAGCGCACCGTCCAGCGTGGAGGTGCTCGCCGCTCGAGCGAGGAGGCGGGATTTCCAGGCACCACCGCGGGCGAACGCGGTGATCCCCGGCGCGGGGCGCTCTGGCCTATCGGCCGAAGCGGGCGCCTGGGCTTGGTCTCCGGCAGCGCGACGCGCCGCTCCGTCGTAGACGGTGAGGGCGGCGGGGATCGCGTCCAACGACGCGACCGGCCTCGCTGCCACTCCAGAAACCTTGCCCGACACTCGACGCGATACCAATGCGAACCGCGTGCCAGCGCCGTTCCCTTGCGCTGCTTTTCCTTCAAACCCTTGCAATCACGTCCCTTGGGCCGGTTTCGGTGATCCAGGTCACGCCACCGAGGCATCCAGAATGATGACAGGTGCATCGCATTGCTTGCAGTCTCGCAAGACGCGGTGTCATTTCTGACACGGGGTCGGGTCGGGCTGTCAGGGGGCCGCGAAAATCCCACGCGAGGGCCGCCGCAATCCTTGCGCGCAGGACCGACAGCGGGCAGACCCCTCCCCCTGCCCCCCGCGAACCTGCGAGAGACCCGGAGCACCACCACGCCAGACGGAATCGATTTGATACCACGCGTCCGCGGGAGCGGGAAGTCCACGCGCGCCCCCGGTCGGGAGGGGTCAGCGCGCGCCGCGGCCCAGGAGCACGACGGGGATCGTCTTGAGGAAGATCTTCAAATCGAGCCAGAGCGACCACTCGTCGATGTAGGCGAGATCGAGCTTCATCCACGTCTCGAAGTCGATCTCGTTTCGGCCGCTGATCTGCCAGATGCAGGTGATCCCCGGCTTCACCGAGAGGCGGCGCCGCTGCCAGCGCTCGTACTTCGCGACCTCGGCGGGCAGCGGCGGGCGCGGGCCGACGACGCTCATGTCGCCCAGGAAGACGTTGATGAACTGCGGGAGCTCGTCGATCGAGCTCTTGCGCAGGAAGCGCCCGAGCGGCGTGACGCGCGGGTCCTCCTTGAGCTTGAAGACCGGCCCGTCCATCTCGTTCTTCGACTGCAGGTCGGCCAGCCGGCTCTCCGCGTCGACCACCATCGACCGGAACTTCAACATCCAGAACTCGCGGCCATTGAGCCCCGAGCGCTTCTGCCGGAAGAAGACCGGGCCCGGCATCGTGGCCTTGATCGCGATCGCGAGCCCCGCGAAGAGCGGCGCACACACGAGCAGCGCGAGGCCGGCGATCGTCAGATCGAAGACGCGCTTGAGCGCGAGCGCGACGGGGTGCGCCGGCGCCGTCGTGAAAGAGAGGACAGGCGTGCCGTCGAGCTCCTCGAAGTCGATGCGCGAGATCCGGTGGGGCAGGAACGTCAGGCAGAGCTTGGTGTCGAGGCCGAGGTCCTCGGCGATCGCGAAGGCCGCCTCGACCTGCGCGAAGCGGCTGCGGGGGACGGCGAAGATCACCTCGTCGACGACCTCGCGCCGCAGCACCACCTCGAACTGCTCGAGGGTGCCGAGCACCGGGACGCCCTCTCCCGCGTCCGCGCCCTCGTCCTCGGTGACGGCGCCCACGAGCACCGTGCGGCGACGTCGGCGGACACTGCGGACGATCCCGGCGACCTCCGCGCCCGAGCCGACGATCAGCACACGTTCCACCCGCTCGGGGCTGCCGAGCGAGAGCACCCGCGCCGCGAGCCGCAGCAGCGCGGTGAGCGCGAAGGCGAGCGCCATGAAGAGCACGACGAGCGGCCGGCTCTGGTGCTGCTGCTTGAGCAGGAACGCAAGCGCAGCGAGCACCGTGCCGGTCATCGCCGACGCCGCGAGGAGCGCGCCGAGCTCTCGGACGAGCGCGCGACGGCCGCCCTGGTACAGGCCAGCGAGCGCCGCCGTCGAGAGGAAGACGGGCGCGGCGACGACGACCAGCAGCGCGTACCGATCCCAGTTGTAGACGCCCGGGAAGAGCTGCAGGTGGTACCGGACCTCGTAGGCTCCGAAGTAGGCGGCGACGAGGAGCGCGACGTCCGCCAGCGCGGTCGTCAGTCCGAGGCTTCGCGCGACGCGGCTCACGAGGTCTCCGGCTGGCGGGGCGTTCGATCTCGCTAGCACGGCCGGCGACCGTGGTGAAGCCCGTCAGCGGCGGTCGTCCCGGAGCACGCGGGCCGCCCAGCCGAACGCCCAGATCGAGTGGACCACGTAGGAGACGAGGTAGGCGCCGGCGAGGCCGAGCGCGCCCCACGGCTGGAGCCAGAGCGCGGCGGCGAGCATCGCGGCGGCCCAGCCGGCGTTCATCGCCGCGCCGAGCCAGAAGCGCCCCGCGCCAGCGATCGCGGCGCCGACCGGCGTCTGCACCGCCAGCAGCGCGCCTGTCGCGACGATGAGCGCGAGGACCGGCCAGCCCTCGCGAAAACCCGGGCCGTAGCCGGCCATGACGAGCGGCGAGGCGGCCGCGAGCGCGACGCCGACCGGCAGGGCGACGGCGGCGGCGATGACCATCGCCAGCTTCAACGTGAGGTTGGCCTCCGCGCGCGCGCCGCCCGCGAGCCGCTCGGCGATGATGGGCGTCACGAACTGGCCGAAGACGGTCGGGACGAAGAGCAGGACGGCGCGCCACTGGTTCGCGGCGGCGAAGATCGCCGACTGCGCCGCGCCGTCCGGCCCCGTGTAGAGCGCGGCGGTCGTCCACCAGACGACGGGCATCGAGACGACCGCGGAGACGAGCGCGGGCAGCGCCGAGCCGGAGAGGACCGCGAGCTCGCGTGCGGCGCCCTCGAGCCGGAGCGGGACGCCGTGTTCGGCGGCGGCCCGCGAGAGCGCGACCTGCTGCAGGAGCACGATGACCGCCTGCCCCGCGCCCACACCGAACAGCGCGCCAGCGGTGCCCCAAAGCCAGGCGCCGAGCGCCCCGAGTCCGAGCGTGGCGGCCCCGCCGAACGCCTGGGCGATCGCCATCGGTCGGAAGGCCTCGAACCCGGAGAGCGCCCCCTGCTGCGCGCCGGCGAGCGCCTGGAGCGCGAGGAAGAGCGCGCTCGCGCGGAGCGGGCCGACGAGCGACGGGTCGTGGAGCCGATCGACAGCGAGCCACGGCGCGAGCAGCACGAGCACGGTCGCGAGCAGCGCCGCGCTGGCGACGGACGCGAGCGAGAGCAGGCCGAGCACCCGGCCGGCGCGCGCAGGGTCGGCGCGACGGAGCGCGGCGATCTCGCGCGAGGCGCTCACGCCCAGGCCGAAGCCCGCGAAGACCGCGAAGAGTCCGACGGTGCCCTGCACCATCCCGTAGGCGCCGAAGGCCTCGCGCCCGAGCAGCCAGGCGAGCGCGTAGGAGAGCACCAGCGACGACCCCCGCCCGAGCACCGCGCCTGCGAGCGAGAAGAGCCCGCCGGAGAGCAGCCGCGCGCGCAAGGAGCGCGGCTCGGCCGCTGCGGCGGTCACGAAAGCAGCAGTTCCGCGATCCGCGCCGAGGCGCGCCCGTCGCCGTACGGGTTCGCGCCGGTCGCCATCGCGGCGTACTGCGCCGGGTCGTCCAGCAGCGCCAGCGCGCCGGCGAGAATTCCCTCCTCCGTCGTTCCGACGAGCCGCGCCACGCCCGCCGCGATCCCCTCGGGCCGCTCGGTCACGTCCCGCATCACGAGCACGGGGCGCGCGAGGCTCGGCGCCTCCTCCTGGAGGCCGCCGGAGTCCGTGAGCACGAGGTGGGCGCGGACCATCAGCGAGACGAACGGAAGATACGAGAGCGGCTCGAGGAGCTGAATGCCTGCGACGCCGCCGAGGAGGCGCGCGACCGGCGCCCGCACGTTCGGGTTCAGGTGCACGGGATAGACCACCGCGACGTCGGGGCGCGCCTCGACGAGCCGGCGGAGGGCGCGGCAGATCCCCTCGAACGTCTCGCCGAAGGACTCCCGGCGGTGGCCGGTGACGAGGACGATCCGCTTGCCCGCCAGCGCGCGCTCGTCGAGCCCGGGGATCGGCGGAGGTGTCCGCTCGACGATCGCGCGCGCGTGCAGCAGCGCGTCGATCACAGTATTGCCGGTGACGTGGATCGCGGCGGCCGGGAAGCCCTCGGCGAGCAGGGCGCGGCGGGCGGGTTCGGTCGGGGCAAAGAAGATCCGGGTGAGCTGGTCGGTCAGCTTCCGGTTCGCCTCCTCCGGAAACGGCGAGTAGAGGTCGCCGGAGCGGAGCCCCGCCTCGACGTGGGCGACGGGCACGCGCTCGTAGAACGCAGCGAGCGCGGCGGCGAAGACCGTCGTGGTGTCGCCCTGCACGACGAGCCAGTCCGGCCGGTGGTCCCGCAGCTCGTCGCGCAGCCCGAGCAGCGCGCGACTCGTGACGTCGTAGAGATCCTGGCCCGGCCGCATCAGATCGAGGTCGAGGTCCGGCTTCAGCGCGAAGAGCTCCAGGACCTGGGCGAGCATCTCGCGGTGCTGCCCCGTCGAGACGAGTCGCACCTCGCAGCGCTCGGGCTGCCGCCGGAGCTCCGCCACGAGCGGCGCGAGCTTGATGCCTTCAGGCCGCGTGCCCGCGACGATCGTGATCCGCCGGCGACTCATCCACCCTCCCCGGCGATCGAGAGTCGGTCCGCGACGCGACCGACGGCGTCGCCCTCGAGCATCGTGCGCGAGAGCGACACCGCGGCGGCCGCGCGGGTGCGCAGCCCGTCGCACTCGGACGCGGCGACCACGCCGCCGCCGCGCGAGAAGCAGCTGCGCTCCTGCATACCTGACGATCGAAAGAGATGCCGGTCGTCGAGCGCGGAGCCGTCCGGGAAGCCGACCTCGCCCGTGCCGTCGGCGAGGACGTCGCGCCCCACGAACGCCGTGCCGTCGACCGAGAGACCGAGCAGGCCCGCGATCGTGGGCGCGAGATCGATCTGGCCCATCACCTCGTCGATGCGTCCGGCGTGGGCGCCGTGCGGCA